>CAZKSG010000033.1:0-30303 GCA_964555335.1 uncultured Anaerolinea sp. | reverse complement strand
ACAACGACGGGTCCCTGTTCTACCCGGATACCCGCTACTTCTTCGATCAATATCTTGGACAATACATTCCGAACACCGACTTATCCCCGATCTGGAACCCTGAATTTTTCGGCAACATGATCATGGTCAACGGCAACACGTGGCCTTATCAAACCGTTGAGCAGCGCCGGTATCGCATCCGCTTCCTGAACGGATGCCAGTCTCGCTTCCTAATCCTGGATTTTGCGAACATCCCCGGTGTAGAGGTCTGGCAGATCGGCAATGAGGGCGGCTTCCTGGCGGCGCCAGTGAACATCACTGCTGACCTGAACAACAAGTTACTCCTGGGTCTGGCTGAGCGCGCGGACCTGATCGTCGATTTCACCAACGTGCCTGCGGGTGAATATATCCTTGGCAATAAGGGGCCGGATGAACCGTTCGGCGGCGGGGAACCAGATCTTGATTTCGATGCCGCAGACCCTGCTACCACCGGTCAGATCATGCAGTTCAAGGTAGTTCCGGCAACGGGCACAGACCCCACCACTCCGCCGCAATTCCTAACCCTGCCCCCGATTTCGCTGCTTCCGGCAGAAACAACCACACGCCCATTGGCTTTACTGGAAATGATGTCGATGTATCACGATGGTCCCGCCGAGGCAATGCTTGGCACTGTGGATGAGTCCGGCATGCCGATGCATCAAATGTGGATGGACCCCGTGACCGAGAACCCGAATGTCGGTGATACCGAAGTATGGGAGTTCTACAATTTCACGGCAGATGCCCATCCCATGCACGTGCATGAAGTTGTGTTCGAAGTTGTCAACCGCGAAAAACTGGCACTGGATCCCTTTACCCAGGAACCGGTCCAACCGGTGCAATTGACCGGGGAAGTCCGCCCGCCGGAGTCATGGGAGAGCGGCTTCAAGGATACGGTCATCGCCTATCCGGGCGAAGTGACCCGCATCCGCGCGCAGTTCAAGACGCCGGGGCAATTCGTCTGGCACTGTCACATCGTGGAACACGAAGATAACGAGATGATGCGACCCTATCGCATCGGACCGGCTGACCCCAAGGCGCCGGGCGGAATATAAATAAGACCAATTTCAAAAAAAGAGACCGGTTTCGCCGGTCTCTTTTCGTTTATGACTCAACTTGCACCTTCTGCATTTTATATTTTTTTAAAACATTCCATCCCACCAGCATCTTTTCTTTTTCATCCCATAAGCGGAAGAAGAGTGAATTTAAGCTTCTCCGAATCGTAAGCGGCTCGATCTGGAATACCGGATTCTCGTTATGACATTCCTCCAGCTTGTAATTGGGGATCTTCGGGCTTAGGTGGTGAATATGATGGAAACCGATATTCCCTGTGAACCACTGTAATAGTTTGGGGAGCTTGTAAAATGAACTTCCATCCATGCCGGCGTTGAAGAATTCCCAATCGGCATGACGTTCCCAATAGCTGGGGTCAAAATTGTGCTGCACATAGAACAGCCACACCCCTGTGCTGCACGCGACCAGCAAAATGGGCAATTCCACCATCAGGAAGGCCGCCCAGCCGATCTCCAACATCAACCAGCCTACAACAGCCGCAATCGCAATGTTCGTCCAGATCACACTGCTGCGCTCACGCCTCCCGGCTCCCTTTTCAAAGAATCGGTGGGTCACTGTGAACACGATCGTCGCCCCAACGGTGAACAGGATCCACGGGCTGCGCATGATGCGATACCCCACTTTCTTGTACCACGGCGCTGCCAGGTATTCCTCCACGGTCATCGTATACACGTCACCGATGCCACGGCGGTCCAGGTCGCCTGCGGTGGCATGATGAATGGCGTGACTATGCTTCCATTGGTAGAACGGCGTCAACACCAAAACACCCAACACCAGTCCCAATCGATCATTGGCTTTGGCCGTTCTAAAAAACGAGCCATGACAACAATCATGAAAGATGATGAAACATCTCACCATGAACCCCGCCGTGGGTATCGACAACAGCAGCGTCAGCCAATACCCAATCTCCATGCTGCGGTACATGATGTACCACATCAATATGAAAGGGATCACCGAGTTGAACACCTGCCAGACACTGCGCCATGTTTCAGGATACGCATACTTTGAGACAATCCCCTGCCATTTAAATTTTTCAGTTGTCATACAATCCTCCGTCTCCAATGGTTGGACTCTTATTTTACTTTATCCAGCAAACTCGATAAGGGGATATCTGAAAGAGATTTCAAGATCAAATCCGCATTACTCAGCGAAAGCATGGATGTGACCTGGTTGGGAACGGCAACCACAAAAATACCCGCACGGTTCGCTGCTTTGACTCCGTTGGGTGAATCCTCAAAGACGATTGCCGCCTCTTTCAGGACCTTGAGCCGGTTCAGCGCCGTCAGGAACAGATCTGGGTTCGGCTTGGTCCTGCCAGGACCCACATCATCCGCACAGATCACCACATCAAAATAATGGAATATACCCAGCCGTTTCGCATGGGTATCCACCCAGGAATGTGGGGAACTGGATGCGATCGCCAGCTTGAGCCCGAGCCGCCGGGCATCATGGATCATATCCAATACGCCCGGCAGTATCGGCTGAGAAAGCGTGATCACTCCACTCTCCTGACGGTGACGGGCACGCAGGGAGGCCGGGTCCAGCCGTCCCTGCGAAAGATGCGCCAGATGTTCGGCTGCATCAAAATCTGAAATGCCATATCCGCCGATGATTTTGCCCCACTCATCATTCGGAAGTTCAAATCCATATTCTCGGTAGATATTCTGCCAGCAGAGAAACTCTGGCGTCTCGGTATCCAGAATGAGACCATCGAAATCAAATATTAAGGCTTGGATCATATCCGAATTTTAACCCATGCTATACTCACCTCAACCAAAGGAGAGAGCCCATGGATGATCTGTATTACTCCGATTACATCGAACTCGATACGATTCTGAATGCTCAAAAGCCGAAGAGTTTTTCTTCGCTGGAGGATGGCAATGATGAAATGCTGTTCATCATCATTCATCAGGCGTATGAGCTGTGGTTCAAACAGATCCTGTTCGAACTCGACCTCGTGCGCAACATCTTCATCCGCGACAAGATCAACGACAACTCCGATGACATGAGTCGCGTGGTGCAGCGATTGAAGCGCGTGGTCAAGATTTTGGAACTCATCAATCAGCAGGTCAACGTATTAGAGACCATGACTGCGCTCGACTTTCTGGAATTCCGCAACCATCTGCTGCCTGCTTCGGGGTTTCAAAGCAAACAGTTCCGCTTGATCGAAGCCAAATTGGGTCTAAAGATGGAACAACGCTACAAGGCAGAATATTACAAACACACTCGTCGCGGCAGTCTCTCAGAAGCGGACTTGCAGGATGTCAATCAAGTGGAAAGCGAACAGACTTTGAAGGAACTCATCGTCCGGTGGCTGGAGCGCATGCCCTTCTTCGACGACGGATACTGGAAAGACTATGTGCGTTCATCCAAGGAGGAGGATACACACACGTTCTGGGCAGATTACCGAAGCGCTTATCAAACCAGCCTGTCTGAAACAGAAAAGGGGCGGCTGGCAGAGTTCGACAAGGTTTTCTTTGCGGAAGGCCGCGGTGACGTTTCCCCTGCAGCGATGCGTTCCGCATTGTTTATCACCCTCTATCGTAATCTGCCCATTTTTCATTTGCCTTTCGAGTTGCTTAATACGCTCTCTGAAATCGATGAACTGCTTTCCAACTGGCGTTACCGCCACTTCATGATGGTGCGCCGCATGATCGGCATCCGTGTGGGCACAGGCGGCACGAGCGGCGCAGGTTATCTCGAAGGGACATTGAGCCAGCATTACGCGTTTAAGGAGATCACCGAAGTGGCAACCTTCCTGCTCGAAAGAAGTAAACGTCCTACGCTGCCAAACGCCTTGAAAGAGAAGGTTAGTTTCAACGTATAGAATATTAACAGGCAGACAAATATGGAATATACATGGTCGTATTCAATAGATACCGTGGATTGGGAGGAACTCTCCCATCTCTATCTCATCGCTCCGTTGGGACAGAAATCTCCTGCCGATCTAAAAGTGTCATTTTCCAATAGCATGTTCAAATGTTTTGTCCATGATACAGGGAAATTGATCGCCGCCGGTCGCGCGCTGGCAGATGGCGTGGACTGTTCCTATATTTGCGATGTAGCCGTCCACCCTGGCTATCAAGGACTGGGGATAGGCAAACAGATCGTCACAACATTAGTCGATTTTTCAAAGGGGCATCGAAAGATCATTCTCTACGCCGCCATTGGAAAAGAACCATTCTATTTAAAGTTGGGTTTCAAACGCATGGCAACTGCCATGGCGATCTTCAAGAATCAAGCTCAAGCATTAAGGGATGGGCTGCTACTCGACGAGTCATAATGCCTTTCCGGGCATGGGGGCTTGACAGCCATGCTACAATATTATTACTGAATTTATCCGATTTATTGTTTCCAATCGCTTAATGTGAAACCAACTCATCTGCGTATCTTCCTGATTGGGTTACTTCTTGCAGCCTGTGGCAGCCGGCCTGGAAGTGCGCAAACCGGTGAACCCATTTTCTCCATTACACAACAAAATCAAGACGATCAAATCACCATGCAGGTCGAAGAAACCGGCGTCGTGATCGATATTAACAGTCCAAGTGGGATCGGGCTGGCAACGTTTAAATTGGAGTCGGGTACCATGCCACAAAAGGTGATCGTCCGTTTCCACCTTGCCGGGTTGGAACAAGTACGTATCGCATCGGGAACGACAGCGATAACGGCATCTGTCTCGAGCAGCGACCCTCTCCATGGACAGGATCAACGCCTGATCGACGCAGGAGGCGAGACTCCCATTACTCCTCTGAATACCATGTGGATGTCCATCCAGATCATATCCAACGAGGCAAAGATTCCTCTCCAGCAGGGATTTTTCAAAGTAGAGATTCCCGAAAAGTTGATTAGTTCGAACGATTCATTCGAAGTGAGCTGGATCGATTTTTATCGATAACAAAAGGAGGCCTATAGAAAGAAATAACATCCATGGCACTGTGACATAAGATCAGACTCATTATTGTTTCCAAATTTCACCAGAGGAGAATGTAAATGAAACGGAGCAGAGTTTTATTCCATGCAGTGCTGCTGATCGTCATGATATTCGCCGTGTCGTCCACGCCCGAGGCGGTTGCCCAGAACGACACGGACAAAGGCACAAAGGTATACTGGGTGCCCGATGTATTCACGGTGGAGGAACGTTCCGCAATTGCGGCAACCGGCGCATTGATCTGGGAGGTGGGTCACGATTATGTATTGGTGGAAGCCACCCCCAATGAGAAAGCCAAAATCGAAAAGGCATTGAAGAGAAAGATCGCAGAACCGTCAACTGAACAGGCGATTGCCCTGGCATTCCCATCCGCCGACTCGAACTACCATGACTATGCAGAAATGGTTGCCGAGATCCAACAGGCGGAAGTTGATCATCCGGGCATCTTCGATCTATTCTCCATCGGCACCTCGTATCAGGGACGCACAATCTGGGCAGGCAAGATCTCAGACAATGTCGGCACAGATGAAGCCGAACCTGAAGTGCTGTTTACCCATCACCAGCATGCCCGCGAACATCTAACAGTAGAGATGGCGCTCTACACGCTCAAGATGCTGACAGATGAATATGGCTCAAACTCGCAGATCACAAACCTCGTCAACAACCGCGAGATCTGGATGGTCTTCGACATGAATCCTGATGGCGGCGAATACGATATTTCAACAGGATCGTATCTCTCGTGGCGCAAGAATCGCCAGCCGAATTCCGGTTCGTCTTACATTGGCACCGATCTTAACCGTAACTGGGGCTACCGTTGGGGGTGCTGTGGCGGCTCAAGCGGCACGACCAGCAGCGAGACCTACCGGGGTGCATCCGCGTTTTCTGCGCCGGAAACTCAGGTGGTACGCAACTTTGTGAATTCACGTGTCATCAACGGGAAACAACAGATCACAACTGCCATTGATTTCCATACTTATAGCGAATTGATCCTGTGGCCGTATGGGTATACCACCACAAATGTTCCAGCCGACATGACAACCGATGACTGGAATGCGATGGTCGCCATGGGACAGGCCATGGCCGCGACGAATGGCTATACCCCTGAACAAGCCAGTGATCTGTATATCACCGACGGTACGATCAACGATTGGCTCTACGCCCAGCATGGAATCTTGAACTATACCTTCGAAATGTATCCGGTGACATCATCCCAGGGTGGGTTCTATCCTCCTGATGAGGTGATCCCTGCACAAACGGCTCGCAATCGGGACGCAGTCCTCTACCTGCTCGAACAATCGGCCTGTCCCTATGGCGTGATCGGTAAGAGCAATGAATACTGTGTTGCATCCAGCAGCGGGTACAGAAGTGCGGCGTCCCAGGCTGCTGTCACCAGTAGCTCCGGTGACAACAACGGATTCCAGACCAGCGCCGCCAGCATGCTGGCCGACGATGGTGCATTCGCCGTGGATACCAATAGTGGAACGGGCACAGCAACCACCTGCAACAGCACCGCCAAAGATAGGCATGTCCTTTCGAACTTTGGTTTCAACGTCCCAACTGGTTCCACGATCCAGGGAGTCGAAGTGAAGCTCAACTCGAAAGTGGACAACACCACCGGCGCGCCCAAATTCTGCGTGGAACTCTCCTGGAACGGCGGCACATCCTGGACCACCGCCGTTTCCTCGGCTACCCTTTCCACGGCTGAAACCACATATATGCTTGGCGGTGTAACCAACACCTGGGGGCGCACATGGACCAACACCGATTTCAATGATGCCAATTTCCGCGTGCGCCTCACCATGGTCGCCAGCAACACATCCCGCGATTTCTCGCTCGATTGGGTTGGCGTACAGGTGAGATATACTCCATAGCACGATTGAACAATAACGGAACAGGACGGCAAGTTATAGCCGTCCTGTTTTTTTATCCATTCTGCTATTTCCATCGGGGGAGACGTATAATTTAACGTGAATAATGGATAAGCCAAAACCACTATCATGTCACCCTGAGGAAGCGGTTTCCAGCGACCGAAGGGTCTCGGATGAGTCTTTCCGAGATGCTTCGGGGCAAAGAACGCCCCTCAGCATGACACAGAATCGTTATCCATTATTGACGTTAATTTATTTGAAAGGAGATGTGTCCATGAGCCCAGCCCGTATGTCGAAATTGGAATCATCCATGCGTATCGTTCTTGAGTTTAATGAGGCGTTCAATCGTCACGATGTTCAGGGGATGATGAAGCTGATGAGCGACGATTGTGTCTTTGAGAACACGGCTCCCTCTCCAGATGGGACCCGATTCGAAGGCCGGGAAGCGGTCACTCGGTTCTGGCAGGATTTCTTTCGCGAATCGCCTCATGCACACATCAACATCGAAGAGATCTTCAGCCTGGGAGCCCGCTGCATTATGCGTTGGAACTATACCTGGGTGGATGCAGCAGGACAAAAAGGACACGTGCGCGGCGTGGATATTTTTCGTGAAAAAGATGGCTTGATCTCTGAAAAGCTGTCCTATGTGAAGGGATGATCCAAATGGATGCCATTCTGATCCACGGCATGGGGCGTACGCCGCTTGCCCTATCACTCCTGGCAGCGCGTTTGCGCGCGGCCGGCATCCACCCTCATCTCTTCGGCTACTCTGTGACGTTCGAACGCTGGGAGAACTGCGTCAAACGCTATGAACGTTTCATCAACAAGCACGTCAAAGGAAAGGACTACATCATCATCGGTCACTCCATGGGAACCGTTCTGACCCGCGCCGTCCTGCCACGACTGACCCATAAACCCGTTGTCTGTTTCCTGTTGACACCACCCACACAGGCATGCAAGGCTGCCCGTTACTTTGCACCGAAACGTTTTACCAAACTCCTTGGCGGCGAGATGGCGCAACTACTTGCAAGCCCGCAATTCATGGATTCGGTCCCGATTCCGGGAGTGCCCACAAAAATTTATGCCGGGACAGCCGGCCCACGTGGGCGCCATTCCCCCTTCGGAGATGAACTCAACGACAGCGTGTTGATGGTCAAAGAGACAATGCTGCCAGATATCCCACACCAGACCGTTCCTGTGCTGCATACATTTATCATGAACTCCAGGGCTGTCGCACAGGATATTATCCAGATCGCAAGTTCACACGTCATCCAACATACACGATATAACCCGTTATGAGCCTCATAGCGAATCTGTAACCGGTCGCTGCACCGGAGAGAGACCAGCCACACACCGCAGTCCAATGCGATATCCAAGCCAGGCGAGCAGCAATCCACCAACGGGATCGGGCAGATAATGTTGGTGCGTGAACAGAGTAGCAAGCATGATCACAAGTACGATCGAAGCCCAAACCCAACGCCATTTCGGGTACCAACGCGACCAAAAGAGGGAGATCAACGTTGTAATGTACACATGTCCGCTTGGAAAGGCGTTGTACATGTGATCATTGGTGTAGACCCAGTTTAACAATTGAGCAAACCAACCATCACTGGTCACGTTCGGGCGGACCACATACGTTGGGAACAACGCAAAGATTGTCAACCCGGTCACGCAGACGAATGCAGAAGCAATGAAGAACGCTTCATACATTGAGTCATCCATGCTCCATGCAGACCAAATGTATGCAAATATCCACCAGCCACAAACCAGTGCATACGGCACCACCCATATCGGCCACAATGGCACAAAAACATCCAGCGGTGTTTTGAACTCCATTCCACCTTTCAAAAAGCGGTTGAGCGGAAAGTAAAGCCCCTGGATCCCAAACAGTAAAGCGCACCAGATCAAACGTTTCAAACTATTCATACAAACTCCTGTCCTACAAATAGTTTGACCGACTGGACTCCAAAAAGTTTCAAAGATATGACAGATGTTCCTGCGACAACATCATGCTTGCCAAAACAGAATATATGTTCTATACTCCATACAACATTGGACCAGATACTTTAAAAATGAAAGGATATTCAAAAATATGCTCACTCTAAATTCGATCATGATCGGTACACGGCAAACTGCCGTCATGGCGGCCTTTTATGAAAAGGTGTTGGGACCCGTCGGCATGGTGGATGAAGAAAATGGATTTTGGGGATGGCAGGTGGGAACCACCTATCTGTCGATCCTGAACCATTCAGAGATGGGAGGAAACACCAAGGATCCTGGCCGCATCATGTTCAATTTCGAGACCACGCAGGTCAAGGAAGAATTTGAACGGATCAAAGCCGCAGGTGCCACAGTCATCAGGGAACCCTATCAAATGGGCGAAGCTTGGATCGCTACGCTGGCGGACCCGGACGGCAACTATTTTCAGTTGGTTAACCCGATGTAAAGAGTGAAACTTAATATGCTTCGGGTTGATACATTTGGAATAGCAGAGAAACATCGTCACCCATTATAGTGTGCGCATGTTGACGGACATTCAAACCGCTCACGAATATGTGGAATGTATCGAAGGTGTGAAGCGCTACATTCGCGATCACATCCACGAGTCGTTGGATCGTGAAATATTGGCATCCATTGCTGGGTTCTCCGTTCCTCATTTCCACCGCGTCTTTCGTGCACACGTGGGCGAAAGCGCGATCAACTATGTCCGGCGTCTGCGGATGGAACGGGCCGGACGCAAACTGCGCATGGGAGCCGTGGATATCACCGAGGTTGCACTCGCAGCCGGATACGATTCTCACGCCGCCTTCAGCAAAGCCTTTAAACAGCAGTTTGGACTCAGCCCAAGCGAGTTCCGTCAATTGGGCTGCCGGGCAGCCACACAACTCTTGAGAAAAGGATGAATTCCATGAAGATCAAACTTACCAGTGTACCCATCGATGACTATGATAAAGCGTTGAAATTCTATACAGAGATGCTTGGTTTCTTGAAGAAACGGGATATTCCCCTGGGCGAAGGTGTACGCTGGGTCACCGTTGTTTCATCTGATGAACCGGAAGGAACCGAATTGCTCCTCGAACCTAACGCCGGCTACCCTGCCATGCAGGCATTGAAGGATGCGTTAATGAAGGATGGAATTCCTTATACTGCGTTCCAGGTTGACAACATCCAGGAGGAATATGAACGGATGAAAGGATTGGGTGTCGAATTCACAATGGAACCGACCAATATGGGAACAACCACGGCCGCTGTATTCAACGATACCTGCGGGAACTTGATACAGATCTATCAGATGAATGCATACGTTTGACCTTATGAATCAAAAAGGAGACAGTGTATGGACTGTCTCCTTTGAATTTAATCCCATCGGGTTTAGAACAATTTCAGCACCGCACTGCTTGCCCAGGCAAACAGATATTGCGGCACAAGGCTGACCACCACGGTCACAATTGCCGTGAAAGCAGTAGTGAGATCGAGGAATGCTTCGCGTGAGCGCTCGGGATCGCCTTCCTGCATATACATGGTGACAACCACGCGCAGGTAGTAGTATGCGGAGATGAGAGACGTCACTACACCGATGATGGCAAGCCCGGTGAAACCACCTGCCATGACTGCGCGGAAGAGATAGAACTTTCCGACAAGGCCGAGTGTGGGAGGCAGTCCGATGAGCGAAAGCATAAAGATGGTCATCGCTGCGGCCAAGGCGGGATGTTTCCTGCCAAGACCCGCATAGTCTTTGATCTCAAGTCCCTTGCCCTCGGCTTTTTCAAGGGCAATCACCACACCCCATGTACCAAAGTTCGTGAGTGCATACGAAACCAGATAAAAGAGCCCGGCTGCAATGGAAACAGACCTAACGTCAGGGTTTCCGTAAGGCACGAACGCCATCAAAATGTACCCGGCATGAGCGATACTGGAGTACGCTAACATACGTTTGATATTGGTCTGTGAGATGGCGACCAGGTTGCCCAGGATCATCGTCAACGCAGAGATGGCCCAGAGCACCCCAGTCATATCTGTGGCAATGGACGGGAACGCTGTGGCAAAGACACGTAGCAATGCGGCAAAACCAGCGATCTTTGCCCCGGCAGCCATGAACGCCGTCACGGCCGTGGGAGAACCCTGATACACATCCGGCGTCCACATATGGAAGGGAACCGCAGCGATCTTGAAACCAAGCCCCACCAGGATGAGTGCCGCGCCAATGGTCAGGAGCAGGCTCGAGTTCCCTGCAGAGGCGACGAAGTCCACAATCTGGTTCAGAGATGTGCTGCCCGTCGCGCCGAAGACGAGCGCGGTCCCATATACGATAAATCCCGTGGCAAACGCACCGAGCAGGAAGTACTTGAGCCCAGCCTCTTCTGATGCCACATGCGGACGGTCAAAGGCAGCGAGGACATACAGCGGGATGGAAAGCAATTCAAGGGCGATGAAGACCACGATCAGGTCGGCGGCTTGCGCCATCAGCATCATGCCAGAGATGCTGAAAAGCATGAGCGTGTAATATTCGCCGCGCTCCAGGTTCATGCGCTTGATGTACCCGAACGAAAGCCCGATGCCAAGCAAACCGCTGAGGAGCAGAAGTGCATTGACAAAGGTCGAGAAACCATCAAGCATGACCATGCCCTTGAAGCCGGTGATTTCCTGCCCAATCTGTGAGAGCGTAACCCCTAGTGTGAGGGCAAGCCCCAGGGCGGATAGTAATGCTGTGATGCTTTTGCGCTCCTTCGGGATGAAGAGATCGACCAGCAGCAACACACTCGCCCACACAGTGAGGAGGGTTAGAGGAAGGATGGTGGTAAAGTCAGCTTGGGTCATGGTGTTTAGTGCATCGCCAGCGCAGCGGTTTGCAACGCGGCAACAAGTTTATCAACAGCAGGAGCCATTAGTGCAAAGAACGGCTTGGGATATAGACCGATCCAGAAGATGAAGAGCAGAAGCGGAGCAACGGTGACAATCTCGCGCCAGTTGAGGTCGCGCAGTGCATGTCCATGGTGTTTGACTTCGTCCACGATCGAGCCTTGCGGACCGAGGAACATTTTCTGGAACATGTAAAGGATATAGACAGCAGCCATGATCACGCCGAGGGCGGAGATGGCGGCGAACCATGCATTGTTGATGGCTTTCGAACCAAATGCACCCAGCAAAATGGTGAACTCACCGACAAACCCGTTCAAACCGGGCAAGCCCATCGAAGAGAGTGATACGATGAGCATGATCGAGCCAAAGACCGGCGTGATCTTCCACAGGCCGCCGTACACTTTAATTTCGCGGGTATGGGTTTGTTCGTAGATCATACCGACGAGGAGGAACAGCGCTCCCGTGCTCAAACCGTGATTGATCATTTGCAGGATCGCGCCCGCAATCCCCTGCGGATTGAGAGCGAACATACCGAGCATTACAAAGCCGAGGTGGCTGACGGAGGAATACGCAACTAGTTTTTTAACATCGGCTTGTGCATACGAGACTGCCGCACCATAGATAATACCGATGGTCGCAAGGAGAGCGATCCACGGGGCAGCTTGCAGCGCAGCCTGTGGGAAGAGTGGGATGTTGAAGCGCAAGAAGCCGTAGGTACCCATTTTCAGCAACACGCCCGCCAGGATGACGGAACCGGCGGTCGGTGCCTCCACGTGGGCATCGGGCAGCCACGAGTGCAGCGGCCACATTGGGACCTTGATGGCAAATGCGGCGGTGAATGCGAGGAAGAGCCAGGTCTGCACGTTGGCAGGAACATTGCCCTGAGCGATCAGATCAGGCACGGAGAAGGTGCGTCCATAAATGCCAAGCCACAGAATAGCGAGCAGCATCAGAATGGAACCCGCCATCGTGTACAGGAAGAACTTGACGGCAGCATAGATGCGGCGCGGTCCGCCCCAAATGCCGATCAGGAAATACATCGGCACAAGCGTGAACTCCCAGAAAATGTAGAACAGGAACAGGTCCTGTGCCAGGAAGACACCCATCATGCCTACTTCGAGCAGCAGGAAGAAGATCATGAAATCCTTGACGCGGTCTTCCACAGCTGTCCATGTGGAGAGGATGGAGATCGGCGTCAGGAACGCGGTCAGCAGAACGAGCAAAATGCTCAATCCATCGATGCCGAGATAGTATTGGATGTTCCATCCAGCCACAGTGATCCAGTCATATTGGGCCACCAGTTGCAGGTCAGGGTTCGACGCTTTGAACATCCCCAGCACCCACAGCGAGAGGGCAAAGACCACCAGGGATGTGCCGAGGGCGACCCAGCGCAGCGTGTTCTTCCGTTCACCGGGGATGAAGAATAAGACCAGCACGCCCAGCAGCGGGAAAAAGGTCAGCAGAGTTAGCGGTTGTAGGAAAAAATTCATGTTCTATCCTCTTTTGCTCAGCAGAGCGAGAGATTATTTCAAAATCAAATATCCAAGAATAAGGACAACACCGAGTAATACGGATAATGCGTAGGAGCGCACGAATCCGTTCTGGAGTTTGCGCGCGGTCGCCGACAACCATTGGGTAAAACTTCCGAGACCGTTCGCGAACGCGTCGATGCCACGTTGATCGGCGTACTGATTGAGGGCAATATTACTGACCCAGTTATATGTTCCAGCAATGACCGTCTCATGGAACCAGTCATGCCAGAAGCGCCAGTCGATTACATCCGCCAGGAAGTAGGACAATTTCTTGAATGGATTGATGATAACGGCGAAATAGCCTTCATCCACGAACCATTTGTTCTCCATACCGGTGAACAGGAAACCAAGCGGTTTCTTCAACGGGTCAGGCTGGCCGGCTTTCAACGGATTGCGTCCATAGATCAGCCATGAGAACAAGATAGCCAGCAATGCCAGGATGGTGGAGATACCCGCGACCTTCAAATCGAGAGGCAGGGATTCCACTTCCTTCAATGTGTATTCCAGCCAATGCCCCAGATTATGGAAACCTTCGAACGGCAGATTGAGTACGCCGCCCAACAAAGAGAGAACGGCCAAGACCATCAACGGGACCGTCATAACCGCCGGGCTTTCCTCTGCATGAGCTGCCGCTTCGTGACGAGCTTCGCCAAAGAAGACCATCCAGATTTGACGCCCCATGTAGAACGCAGTAAAGAACGCGGCAATGGTCAACAGCCAGTACACAGCCGGGTAATGCAGGCTGGCATCAAGCAGAATCTCATCTTTGGACCAGAACCCCGCAAATGGGACAATGCCTGCCAGAGCCAGAGTGCCGATCATATATAGCCAGAACGTCACCGGCATGGTCTTGCGAAGTCCACCCATGTTGCGCATATCACCGGGGTCGAACACTTCGCTGTGCCCATGTTCTTCGTGGTGTTCTTCCTTCTTTTTACCCTTCTTTCCATGTCCTCCATGATGCGCGTGTTCGGCATGGTGATGTCCACGCTCAAGCCCAAGGATGACGGAGCCCGCGGAGAGGAATAACAAAGCCTTGAAGAAGGCATGCGTAACCAGGTGGAACATACCCGCCACAAACGCGCCCATACCCACAGCGGCCACCATAAAGCCGAGTTGGGAAATCGTCGAATAGGCCAATACTTTTTTGATGTCATATTGACCAACGGCGATCGTCGCAGCGAAGAGCGCTGTAACTGCACCTGTCATCGCAACGATATATTGCGCTTGTGGGACAAGTACATACAATTCTGCTGAACGAGTGACAAGGTAGACGCCCGCCGTCACCATCGTGGCGGCATGGATCAATGCCGAGACCGGTGTCGGACCGGCCATCGCGTCTGGCAGCCAGATATAGAGCGGGATCTGCGCCGATTTACCAGCCACACCTACAAGCATGAAGAGCGTGATCGCCACGATAACTCCAGGCTGCGTGGCTGCCACTTCTTTTGCAGCTTCGAACACATGGTCAAACTGGAAGCTGTTTCCCAAATACCAGAACATCAAAAAGCCTGCGATCAGGAAGCCAAAGTCACCGACACGGTTGGTGATGAAGGCCTTCTTTGCCGCATTCGAGTTCGCCCAGGAAGATCGGCCCAGCGTATCCATTTCGAACCAGAAGCCGATGAGCAGGAACGAGCACAGTCCCACCCCCTCCCAGCCAACAAACAGCATCAGGTAGGAGTCGCCTGAGACGAGGATCATCATCATGGCGATGAACAGGTTCAAGTACAGGAAGAAGGTGCGAAAGCGTCCCTCTTGATGCTTGAAGCGGACATCTTCGTGCATGTATCCGATCGCGTAGATATGGATGAGCGTCCCGACGCCAGAGACAACCAGCATCATCGTTGTGGAAAGCGAGTCGATGCGGAAGGTCCAGTCGAGCTGAAGAGAACCGATGTGGATCCATTCCGCGAGTTTGTATGGCGGTACGACACCATGATTGGCAGATAGCGTATACGCCAGTAAAACCGAGATCACAAACGTCGTACCGGAGGCAAGACTGGCGACCGTGCCGATGAGCGCTTCGCTGAACCGTTTCCCAAAGATGAGATTGATCAGCAAACCAAGGATCGGGGCACCCACCAGCCAAGGGGCAAGAAATGCAAAACCTGTGGAGACTGCTTCGCTAAATTGCATGTTAACCCTTCATACTGTTCATCTGGTCCACATCAATGCTGCGCTTGGACTTAAAGATCTCAACGATCAGGGCAAGCCCCACAGCCACTTCGGCGGCGGCCACAGCGATGACGAAGAACACGAAGATCTGTCCACTGAAACTCTTAAGCACACTGCTGAACGCAACCATCGCAAGATTGGCAGAGTTCAGCATAAGCTCCACGGACATGAAGATGATGAGGGCATTTCGGCGAATCAACACGCCGAGCGCCCCAATGGTGAACAGGATTGCAGAAAGAATGATGTAATAATTAATAGGGACCATGGCTCAGCCCACCCTTTTCTCTTTTCGGATCAGCACGATCGCGCCGACCATTGCGACCAGCAGCAGAATGGATGTAACTTCGAACGGCAGGAGATATTGATTGAACAAAGCCATACCCAACTGGCGGAGATTGTCCATGGTATTGGCGGCATCGCTCGGCGCCAGCACATCACCCACCGGGCGTGCCCGCGTGACCAGAATATATACAGACTCTCCAGCAAGGGTGACAGCTAATAGAACGGGAACTATAAAACTTCGCCAATTGGGTCTATTAGGAATGGCTTCTGCACCGAGCAGCATGATCACGAACAGGAATAAGACCATGATCGCTCCGGCATATACAGTCACCTGCGACATGGCAATGAACGGCGCACCCAGCAGAAGATAGAACACTGCCACGGTAACGAAGTTCAGCACAAGGAACAACGCCGAGTAGACGGCGTTGCGGCTGAGCAACATACCCATGGCAGTGGCGATTGCAACCAGGGCAAGGACGAGAAAGAGTATGAGGTCGGGGTTCATAGGCACTCTGTGGATTTCAGATTTTCGATGGGTGATTTCAAAACCAATCAAAAACCTTCAATCAAAAATCTTCAATCGGTTGGATCTTTCATTTCCGGCACGGAGCGTCTGTCGTAGATGCCGGGCTCCACTTTACGCGGTGTGGTCATATCCAGGGTTGGGACAGGCTCAAGCAGGCTTTCCTTGGTGTAGATCGCCGAGCGGCGATCGTAGAACGAAAGCTCATAATTGTCACCGAGCACGATCGCTTCGGTGGGACAGGCATCTTCACAATATCCACAATAGATGCAGCGGAGCATATTGATCTCATACGTGGATGCATAGCGTTCGCCTGGCGAGAAGCGTTTTTCGTTCGTGTTCTCGGAAGCTTCCACAAAGATCGCATCCGCAGGACAAGCCGCCGCGCATAACGAACATCCAATGCACTTTTCGAGTCCGTTTTCGTATCGTTTCAACACATGGCGGCCACGGAAACGCGGGCGGACTTCACGCTTCTCTTCAGGATACTGGATCGTCACCGGACGTTCCAGCATCATCTTCAGCGTGGTCCACAGTCCTTTCCCAAGTTCAACAACAGGATCAAGCACGCTCATAAGCTTTTCTCCTCAATTCACGGTAAATCATGACAACGGTAAACACTCCGGCAATCGCGGAAACCACTGGGATCGCCCAGAAATACAATTGACTATTGAATTGCTGGGCAAGCAAAATTCCCACCGCAGTGATGAAGGCAAGCACCAGTGAAAGCGGCAGCAACACCTTCCAGCCGAACGCCATAAGGCGGTCGTAGCGGATGCGCGGCCACGTGGCACGAACCCAGATCATGAAGAACAACAAAACGACCACCTTCAATAAGAGATAGATCGGACCCAACCACCAGTTCTGATCGACGCTCAGGAACGTATCTTTCAGGAACCAGAACTCACGATAGCCGCCGAAGAAGAGTGTCGCCGCGATCATGCAGATTACGATCATCTTTTGATATTCTGCCATGAAGAACAATGCAAATTTCATGCCTGAATATTCAGAGTGATACCCAGCGGTCAGTTCCTGTTCAGCCTCCGGCATATCGAACGGTGCCCGGTTGACTTCCGCAAGCGTCACGATCAAAAAGACCAGTGCACCCACCGGCTGCACCACCGCATACCAGACATCCTTTTGAGCGTTGATGATGTCATATAGATTCATCGAGTCCGCCAGGATGATGGCTGTAACGAACATCAGTCCCAACGAAAGCTCATACGAGATCATCTGCGCTGAAGAGCGCAGGCCGCCGAGCATGGCATATTTGTTATTCGACGCCCAACCCGCCAGCACGATCCCGTACACGGCGATGGATGCGATGGATGTCAGATAAAGAACACCTACATTGATGTTCGCCACAGCAAGGTGGATCGTACGCCCAAACATTTCAACTGGCGGGCCAAAGGGAATGACCGCTGCAATGATGATCGACGGAACCATTGTGATCACAGGTGCCCAGAAGAAAAGCACACGGTCCGCTTTGCCTGGTGTCAACTCTTCTTTAAAAATCAACTTCACCGCATCGGCGATCGGCTGCAGTAAACCTTCTGGTCCCGCGCGGTTCGGTCCGATGCGAGCCTGGATGCGTGCCAAAGCACGGCGTTCATATAATGTCAGGTAGGCGAAACCGGTCAACAGCGCAAAGATCACCACAAGTGATTTGATCAACCATTCCAGCCAGAGAGTCCAGTCAGATAACATCATTTCACCTTTATCCCCACCGGGGACTGTGGTTTTACTTTCGCAGGCACAGGCTCACGGATGGACAGCCCCATGCTGCGCGGGATGAGCACCACCCCAACCGAGATCGTATCGTCAAATTTCACCACCGCTTCTCCACTTGTTCCATTGAAACTGACCGTGACCAGTTGTCCCTCTTCCACGCCCAGACCCTGCGCAGCCTCAGGATGTAATGAGATGGTCGGTCCGCCGATCCAATCACGCAACAAGTCAGCAGACATCATGACAGTCGTGCCACGGTCATACAGCTTTGTGACCGGGACGGCCAGCAGTTCATTTTCCTTGGGACGAGGTGCCGCTTCCTTCTCGACCTTGGGCAGGCTCACCTTTTCTCCGCGCGTTGCCGCCGCTGAGAGATGTGCTCCCATCCCCTGCTTGTTCTCGTACGTAGTACCGCCGTAGTACAGATCACCGCGTCCGACGATCGGCCATTGTGGTCGCACTTCAGCGAGTTTTGCGTAATTCAACCCTTCGAACGATTTGACCGAATCCGCCAGGATGTCGAACAGCGCCGTAATGGATGTCCCCTCGAGAACGACTCCCATGTGGCGCGCGATCTGTGACGTGATCGCGAAATCCGGTTTGGCTTCTCCTGTCACCGGCACAGCAGGATAAAAACGCTGAACGCGTCGTTCGCCGGAGGTCAACGTCCCTTCGCGCTCGGTGAACGCCTGGGCCGGCAGGACCACATCCGCAACTTCCGTGGTGGCAGTTTCCATTACATCCTGCACCACAATAAAAGATGCTTCTTCGAGCGCCTTTGCCAGTTTGGGGTCATCACTCACCGGGTCGGCACCAACAACATACACGGTCTTACCCTTGAGTACCTTCGGCAGATCATCAGCTACTTCAAAGCCGATCTCCCAGGCGCCCTGGTCATTGGCACGTTCCCACACACCGATCAAACCATTATTGGGTTTGCCAACATGTTCGGTTTCCTGCAATAATTTTGCACAGGCAGAAGCAAGGCTCTGCGATCCCGAAATTCCAAGCCCATCACTGCCAAACAGGATGACCGCGTTCTCCGCCTTTACAAAGGCATCCCCGATCTTGCTCTTTTTACCAAGGTCCTGCACGGTCTTTACTTCATCGCCATACGCATAGCGGACGACGAACGAAGCATAACGGTCCAGCTTTGTTTCGCGCGGGTTCAATACGATCAACGTTGCACCACGATCTGCTGCCTGCTTCACACGCAGATACCAGATCGGCGCCTCCTGATAGAGATCAGATGCAACGACAACGATCGTTGTCCCGGCACCCATCTTTGCAAAATTCGTCCCTTCGCCCACACCCACCAGCGACGTCACATCACCACCGCCCATGCGGGAGTAGAGATAGGCCGAACCTTCAGAGTGATCTACAAGGGTCTTTAGGTTGAACAGGTCTTCATTGGAAAGTCTGCCCGAAGCCAACACAACAAAATCCTTTTTTGCTGCTTTGAATTTCTGGGCGGCAAGTTCTGTCGCGGTGTCCCAGGAGGCACGGGTCAGCTTCTTATCCTTGCGGACCATCGGTCTGGACAGGCGCTTCTTGCTTTCAGCATAATGATAGGCAAAGCGTCCCTTGTCGCAGATCCAGATCTCGTTCACTTCTTCGTTCTGTCGCGGCATCACGCGCTTGACCACAATATCGCCATCAGATTTGGCTTCGCGGCGTGTGTTCAACGTGGTGTTGCATCCCACCGGGCACTGTGTACAGATCGAAGCATGCGCGTTCAATTCCCAGGGGCGCGCACCGAAGCGGAAATCGTTCGTCGTCAACGCACCGACCGGACAAATATCGCTGGTGCTACCCGAGAAAACGGAATCAAAGCCGGGTTCCGACAGGGAGATGATCTTTGTCCCACGCCCGCGATCGTCGAAACCGATCACGGCATCACCGACGATCTCATCCTGAAAGCGGATGCAGCGTGCACACTGAATGCAGCGTTCCTGATCCAAGACGATCAGGTCACCCAGCGGAACTTGCTTGCCCAGATGAAGTTTTTCATCATAAAGGAAGCGGCTCTTGCCGGGTCCGTGCGCCATGGTGAGATTCTGCAACGGGCATTCACCACCTTTATCACAGATCGGGCAGTCCAATGGGTGTGACGTCAGCAGGAACTCCACGGTTCCTTTCTGACCTTCCTTCGCCTTCTGCGTCTGGGTCAACACCACCATGCCCTCTTCCACCTTGTTCGTACAGGCGGTTTCCAGCTTTGGCATGAACTGGATCTTGGGTGTGCCATTCTCCATCACGAACTGACCGGTGGCGCGATCACGAACGGGACGACCGATCTCAACGAGACACATGCGGCACATGCCAACCGGCTCGAGTTTTGGATGATGACAAAAGACAGGGATATCGATACCGACCGACTTCGCTGCATCTGCCACGCCCGTTCCTTCGGGCACCGTGACCTGTATACCGTCAATTGTGAGCGTTACCTGATTTGACATAGTTCTCCGTTAAGCCTTGCTCACAGCTTTTTTGAAATCCTGCGGGAAGCGTTCGATTCCAGTGACAACCGCCATCGTGGAAAATTCGCCAAGCGCGCACAGACACTTCCCTTGCATTTGTTTCGCAACATTAAGCAGAAGATCCACATCGTTGGAGGAGCCGTGTCCTTCATGGATGCGGTCGATGATGTTGGACATCCAATAGGTACCTTCACGGCAGGTGGTGCATTTGCCGCACGACTCGTGCCGGAAGAAATGGATCGTCTTGTTGAGCAGCCAGTCCATCGACACCGTATCATCGACTACGATCACAGAAGCGGACCCAAGGTCAGCGCCGAGGGTACGAACCGTTGCGTAGTCCATCGGCGTATCAAGGACCTTTTCATCGTCTACAAGAATAAGTGAGGAGGATGCACCGGCAGGCATGATCGCTTTGACCGGGCGTGAGTCCTGCACACCGCCGCCATGGGTGTAGATCAACTCACGGAAGGTCGTGCCGAATGGCAGCTCATAGTTACCTGGCTTGCGCACGCGACCCGAGAGCGAGAAGATCTTCACACCCGCACTATCTGCCGTGCCAAGTGACTTATACCAATCCGCGCCGTTGGCAAGGATGAGCGGCACGTTGGTAAAGGTTTCCACATTGTTGATGATGGTCGGCTTGCCATAGAGACCGTATGAAGGAGGGAACGGCGGACGCACGCGAGGTTGTCCACGTTTGCCTTCGAGCGATTCGAGCAAAGCCGTCTCTTCACCGCAGATATAAGCGCCCGCGCCGAGGTGAGTATAGATTCTCAGGGAATAGTCACCGCCAAAGAGCTTCTCACCGAGATACCCTGCATCTTCCATCTCAGCGATCTTCTGGTCGAGAAAAGCGGCTAATTCCCAGAACTCACCACGCAGATATACATATGCTGCATTCGCACCAACCGCATAGGAAGCGATCGCGAGCCCTTCGAGGAATTGGAACGGGTTGCCTTCCATGATCTCACGATCCTTGAAAGTGCCCGGTTCAGACTCATCTGCATTGGCGACCACGTAATGCGGCCAGGTCTTGTTATCAATGAAGGACCATTTCATGCCGGTCGGGAAGCCCGCGCCACCGCGGCCACGCAGACCCGAGTTTTTTACAACATCTGTGACCTGCGCCGGAGTCATCTTGGTGACAGCATTCTTAAACGCCGCGAAACCACCATTCTTTTGATAGACATCGACCGTATTGATATTCGGGATATCACGATGGCGGAGGAGAATGTGTGCCATTATTCTGCCTCCTTGAGGGATCTCTTGAGCGTGTTGATCAACTCCATTGTACGATCCACGGTCATGTTCTCGTGATACTTGATGCCATCGGGTCCCTGTGTCTGGAACATGGGAGCCTTGTCGCAGGCGGCGAGGCAGGTTACAGCTTCAAGCGTGAGGAAACCGTCTTCGGTAGTTTCCCCTACTTTTATGCCCAGGTTCGAACACAGGTTGTTCATGAATTCATCGGCTCCGCGCAAGGCACAGGGCAGATCTGTACAAACCTGCATGCGATACTTGCCACCTTTTTCGTCGTGGTACAGCGTGTAAAAACCGACAATGGCAGCCACTTCTGTCTCTGTAATATCCACAAGGCCTGCCACATCTTTCATCGCGGCTTTGGTGAGGTACCCTTCTTCGCGCTGCGCCAGATAGAGTAACGGCATGACCGCCGAGCGTTTGTGTTCGGGCGGGTATTTCGAGAGGATTTGCTTGATTTCTTTTGGATACTTTTTCGCGAGGCTCATCGGTCAATATCTCCGAGCACGATATCAATGGAAGCAAGGATGGCCACAAGATCGGCGACAAGATGTCCCTTCACGATCTTGGACAATACAGATAAATTATCGAAAGAGGGAGTACGCCAGTGGACGCGGTACGGCTTGGGTCCACCATCACCTTCGATATAGACGCCAAGCTCACCGCGCGGTGACTCCACCGCGCTATACACGGAAGCCTTGGGAGCGGGGAAACCTTCGGTCCACAACTTGAAGTGGTGGATCAAGGCTTCCATGCTCACGCCCAATTCCGAGCGCGGCGGTGCAACGAACTTGCGATTGTCGCTGCGGACGGGTCCCATTGGCAATCGGTTCAACGCCTGTTCCACGATTTTCAATGATTCGCGAAACTCCTGAATACGTACAACATAACGCGCATACGTATCGCCTTCGGTGGCAACAGGCACGTTGAAATCATATTGGTCATAGCCCATGTACGGACGCGCCTTGCGCAGATCCCAGTTCACGCCAGATGCACGCAGCGTCGGGCCGGTCACACCGTGGGAAAGGGCGGTGGCAGCATCCAGCTTGCCGATGCCATACAAACGGTCCAGGAAGAGCGGGTTCTTTGTCAGCAGGGCTTCATATTCGTCAATACGCTTTGGGAAGGTCTTGATGAAGTTTCGCACTGCGGCTTCAAACTCCACCGGCACATCGCGCCATAGACCGCCCGGACGAATGTAGGTCGTCATCATACGCTGACCCGAGCACATCTCGAGAATATCCAGGATCTGTTCACGCTCACGGAACGCATACAGGAACATGGACATCGCCGCCAGATCGAGTCCGAACGTCCCCACCCACACGAGGTGAGACGCAATACGCTGCAGTTCCGTCAGGATCACGCGAATGGAAAGCGCACGCTCGGGCACATCGAGATCGACCAGCTTTTCGACAGCCATGCAATATGCAAGGTTATTGCCAGTCGTGTTCATGTAATCCAGACGGTCGCTCATCACCTCGGCTTTGAGGTAGGTCTTGGCTTCCATGTTCTTTTCGATGCCTGTGTGGAGATATCCAATCACAGGGACGGCATTGACAACCGTCTCGCCATCCAGTTCGAGCAGGAGGCGTAACACACCGTGCGTGGACGGATGCTGCGGGCCCATGTTCAACAACATGGTCTCGCCGCTGATGGCCCGTTCTGACACCAAATGTTTAAATTGATCTAGGGAAACTTCTTCAATCTGGGTCATGCTTATTCCTTTGCGTACGGCTTACGCAAATCAATATCTTCGAAATTGAACGTGAACTGCACTTCTTCATACCCCAGCGGGAAATCCTTGCGAAGCGGATGCTTCCCCTCCCAATCATCAGGTAACAGGAGGACCCGCGGATCGGGATGTCCCACTGCAGTGATGCCGAACATATCCATCAGTTCGCGCTCGCGCCAGTTTGCCACATCATACACACCGGTCGCAGTTGGGATCTTCGGATCATCACCGTTCACCGGGACTCGCAACTGCACCGACAGATTTTTCGCCAGTGACGTCAGCTGATAAATCACATGGAAACGCGGCGACATTTGTGGGTAATAATCGGAAGCGGTCATGGCAGACAGTAATTCAAAATCATACTTATCGCGCAGAAGAATCAACGCTTCGACAATAACGTCCGGCTTGATAAACACATGCACTTCATTGCGAAATTCTTCAAAGGAAGTGCTGAATTTTTCCTGCAAAACTTGAACGATGGGTTCTAATTTTTTGTCCATAGATTGTTACGCCCTGCCGTTGCGAGGGTGGTGCTGTTCCGCCCGAAGCAATCTTCTGATTCATGCCGGGATTGCTTCGCCGGGCGATGCCCTCCTCGCAATGACATTACTTGACTACCGCCACGTCCTTGAACTTATCGGCTTTCACTTTCTCATACAACGTCACCACGCCATGAATCAACGCTTCAGGGCGCGGCGGGCATCCCGCCACGTAGACATCCACAGGCACCACTTCGTCCACACCCTGCATGAGGGCATAATTATTAAAGACACCACTGCATGAAGCACAATCGCCCATGGCGATCACCCACTTCGGTTCGGGCATCTGGTCATATAAACGGCGCAGAACAGGGGCCATCTTGCGCGAGAGGCGCCCTGCCACGATCATCAAATCCGATTGACGGGGGCTGGCGCGCATCAGTTCCATACCGAAGCGGCTCA
The DNA here is from genome assembly GCA_964555335.1 of uncultured Anaerolinea sp. Classification (GTDB taxonomy): domain Bacteria; phylum Chloroflexota; class Anaerolineae; order Anaerolineales; family Villigracilaceae; genus Defluviilinea. Next base: position 5,902 of record CAZKSG010000033.1, on the reverse strand, counting down.
TATCATAGTGTGCTGCCTGCGCGGCCATCATCTCAATGGCGCAGCAGGCCAAACCAAACAGCATCGGCCACATGGCATTCGTACGCGACCAATTGACCAAATCTTCCAATTTGGCCGTCACGATCCCCATATTGCCGAGTTTTTGCTCTACTCCCATTCCAAAGCTCCTTTCTTCCAGGCGTACACATAACCAACCAATAAGATCACAATAAAGATGATCATTTCAATCAATCCAAACAGGCCGAGCTGGCGAAACGTGATCGCCCACGGCAGGAAAAACACAACTTCAATGTCAAACAGGATGAACAGCACCGCAATCAGGTAGAAGCGGACGGGCATGCGTCGCGTCCCCTCACCATAGGGGCTCATACCCGATTCGTAAGGCATGGATTTTGCTTCTGATTCTTTTCTCGGTCCGAATATTGTCCCCAGGCCGATCGCGATCAATGCAACCACTGTCGCGAGAACGATCATTAACGCGATTGCAACATACTCGAGCATGCAGACACCTCACTAGTCCCGACGTTCTCCGGGAAAAACGCCCTTTGTGGACGGTATTTGTGCAACTTGGCACGTTCGGCGTAGTATAACATAACCACCTTGTACGGGCTAGAGAAAGTGTCACTTTTCACAAAAATGATGATAATAGTCATATTAGTAAATGTCCATCTTAAAAACGAGCAGGTCACGTCTTGGACGTGACCTGCTCGTTTATCCCAGGTAATCCCGCAGTTGCCTGCTTCGTGACGGGTGTCGCAATTTCCGCAGCGCTTTCGCTTCGATCTGACGGATGCGTTCACGCGTCACATCGAAGTAACGACTGACCTCTTCGAGCGTGTGATCCTTGCCATCTTTCAAACCAAAGCGCAATTCCAGCACCTCGCGTTCGCGGTCTGATAGCGATGTGAGCGCACTTTGCACTTGTTCGCGCAGCATCTGGCGTGCTGCTGCGTCCATCGGCGAGAGCGCATCTTCGTCTTCGATGAAATCACCCAGCGAACTGGACTCCTCATCCCCCACTGGTCCGTCGATGGAAACCGGCTCCTCCGCAGAGCGCAGAACGCGGTCGATTTTTTGTGTGGCAATATCGAGTCGATGCTGCAGGTGCGGTGGCAGAGGCCTGTCTTCAGAATGAGCGCGTAGAATGGCCTGCACATCCGATGCAGGAAGATACCCTACTTCAAGAGCAAGCTCTTCGGTTGTGGGGTCGCGCCCATAGGCCTGAGTTAAGGTGCGTTGGGTGCGAAGAATACGTGTGATCGATTCAAATAAATGGACCGGGATGCGGATCGTGCGCGCCTGTTCCGCGATCGAACGATTGATCGATTGCCGGATCCACCAGGTGGCGTAGGTGCTGAATTTGAAGCCTCTGCGCGGGTCGAATTTGCCGACGGCACGCAGCAAGCCCATATTGCCTTCCTGTATCAGATCAAGGAAGGAGATGCCGCGTCCCAAATATCGCTTGGCAACGCTGACAACGAGCCGCAGGTTGGCGTTGATGATGGAATGGTTCGCATCCACGGCGCGCTGTTGTGCCGCATCAAGCTCGCGCATCAACTCCTCGTCGGAGGGAAGGTTGCGGTGTAGCGTTCGTATGTTCGGGAAGGCATGATGATGGTTGATATGCTCGAGGAGCCACTTCGCATACTTTAGTGGAAGCAGGTACAGGCTTAGAAAGACCGAGTAGGCCTTGCGGGCGATATCATTCCAAAGTTCATCCGTCCCCCACATCCCATTATCCAAAAAGGCACGCAGATACGATGGCTGGTCTGATTCCCAACCGGCATGCAAAGCCTGAGATTCGGAAAGGATCAATCCCAGGTCAGGAGGTTCGTGGTTGAGTCGTTCTGCATCTTCCACGAGCCGTTCCCACGATGTGGACATATCGGCGAGAAGCAAATGATAAATGGAGCAGGTGGGGGTTACGTTCTTGCGAAGCGGATGCCGGCGATAGACAACGACGAGGCGATTGGATTCGATCATCGTCGCCAGCCGGAATTCACTATCCGAGTCCAGAAGTTTGACCTGGCCGATCTCGCGCAAATACAACCGTACCGGGTCCTCCGATAACTCCGCCGCAACTTCAGGGCTTTTCAGGTCAATGACATCATCGGCAAAGAGATCTTCCTCCTCCTGATTGAGCGCATTGACATCGGGATCGCCCACTTCATCCAACAAAGCTGCTTCAGGGAACTTATTAACGTCGTCCATGGCGACATCCTGCATTTCTGTTTCCTCCAATTCGCCCTTGGGCGGATGTATAGGATGGGACTCGCTCTTGCCTTTATGCTCTATTTTTAATGGCAGGTGTTTATCTTTTTTTACAGCCATAATCCCTTTTCATACCAGACGCCAGCGCCCTATAAATTGTTACGCTCATGAGGTCATTCAAGCCGTTTCAACGACATTTTCCGGGACGCCTGGTCCAGATCCCTGATCAGCTTTGTGTTTTGTAACACCAGTTCCTGATAGGGAGATGCGCGCAAATCGCCTGCCTGGTGAGCTTCTTCCTGCAGAAACCTTAACTGGTTCAGGTTTTCACCCGCGGTCACCCGCCTTAACTTTATCACGCCTCGCAACAATTCTTCCAGCAGCTTTTCATCGAGACGGTCCAGCAGTTTCTCGGTCTGAGTGATCAAATCTTGCGAGAACCCCTGTAACGACTCGGGAATGGAATTCATCACAAAGTCATGATGTTCGGTTTGATCCTGCTCCACCGATTCGCGGATCAGGCGAAACATCAATTGGTTGTCGGTGTAGTCAAAATCCTGGGCAGCGAGCGGCAACAGTCCGTATTGTTGAAGCTGCCTGTCGAGGCGATACAAGAGCTCCGGCCGCCTGAACAAGACGCCGATAACGTATTCCTCCACCATCTTGCTGGATGAGATAGTGATGGTGATCTTTTCTGGCAGAGCAGTCTGTTTTTGCGTTCCGGGCATGGACCGTGGCCGCTTCACGCGTGGACCCTGGCTCTGGGTGCCCACCAAGGCACGTTCATCCACCCGCAACATGCGTGCCAGTTGTTGGCGATAGGTATCACGTTCCAATGGGTTGGGCAGGTCTTCGATCAACGGTAAAACCTGCGCCGCAACCTGGTTCTTCACCTTCGGGTCGTTGATATTCAGCCCAACGACAAGAGTCTCCATCACATGCGTCACGATCGGTTTGGCATTCTCGATCAGGCTAGCCCATTCCGTTTTATCACGAGCCACGAGTTCATCAGGATCGAGATCATCGGGCATGGAGGCAACGCGCAGGTCCGCTTGCAGGCGGGCCTCGTTGCGCAGGAGTCCGCGGGCATCGAAGCCGAGTTCGCCTTCGCGATCCATCGCAGCACGGGCGGCATCCAACCCACGTAACACAGCTTTCTGACCGGCCGTATCCGGGTCGAGCGCCAGTACGATGCGGCGGGTGAATCTTTTGAGCAGCCGCAACTGATCCTCGGTCAACGCAGTGCCCATCGGAGAGACCACGTTCTCGAACCCAGCCTGATGCAGGGCGATCACATCGAGATAACCTTCCACGATCACCGCCTGGTCGGCAGAACGGATCGGCTTGCGGGCCCGGTCCAACCCGTAAAGCAAACGTCCTTTGGAAAAGATCGGCGTTTCAGGGGAGTTCAGAAACTTGGGAATGTCGTTCGGGTCCACGATGCGGGCGCCGAAGCCGGCCATGCGTCCGTTTTCGTCACGGATGGGGATCATGATGCGGTTGCGAAAACGGTCGAAGGTACGCGAGTCTTCCTCCCGAACAGAGAGCAAGCCTGCATCGATCAATTCCTGTTCGGAATATCCTTTTGGCAGGAAATGCCTGGAAAGGTTGTCATATCCCGGAGGTGCATATCCCAGCCCAAAGGTCTCGATGGTCGAATCACTGAGTCCGCGCTTCTGACGCAGGTAGGACAAAACGTCCTTGTTATTGAAGAGATGGGTCCGATAATAGATCAGCGCATCTTCGAGCAGTTTGCGCAGGTTATCATAGGCTTCTTTTTGCTCAGGCGTCTCGCGCTGGTATTCCTTGACTTCCACTCCGGCGCGTGCGGCAAGTTTATTGAGCGCTTCCTTGAAATCAAGGTTCTCGCGCTTCATCACGAATTTGAAGATGTCGCCGCCCTCATTGCATTGACCGAAGCAACGCCATGTGCCCGACTCGGGCCACACCACGAACGCCGGTGTCTTTTTGTTATCGTGAAATGGACAAAATCCCGTGTAGTTCTTCCCCGCATGGCGCAGCTTGACACCCGCCTCAGACACGAGGTCGACGATGTCAATGCGTGATTTGATCTCATCAATGGTGGACATAGGTGACTGAATTATAGACAGGTTTGGGATTTTGGCAAATAGCCGAAGACAAATACCATCGAACAGCCATTAAAAAGAAAACGGGTAGTCACGCGGACTACCCGTTGCGCGAGATAAACGGTTAATCTTCGGGACTGATGTGTGATTCCGATTCGCATCCGTGCCCTTTGCCTGATGGAAAATTAGACGGTGCAAGGGAGGGGGATGCCGGAGATATTTGGCGATAATGATCCAGGTTCACTTGTACCCCACTCACTTGATGAGCACCGGCCCGTTCCTGGCGGGCGCTGATGGTTGCACCTTCTACACGGCTGTAGATCCCAACGATCACCCCAAGGCTAACAATCGAAGCAAGAACAATACGGAATACTTTCGACATGGTCTTCTCCTTTTATCAATCTGTTGGCCTGTACGGAATGGACTTCTCGGCAGTTGCAAAAGTCCCTGCATGATGCTCTACACAATATACGCCAGCTCCCCGCCATTTGGTTTAAAGAATTATACCTATTTATGTCCGAATTTACAATCAATACTCATTTCCCCTTAATCGAGAAGGCGGCTCGTGTGAGCCGCCTTCTTTTAGAAACCTTCAAGTTTTGACAGGTCTGCAATTCCATCGGAAAGCCTGGCGATCTGCCCTACCAGAGCGAGACGGTTTCGCCGCACCTGTTCCTCCTCTGCCATCACCAGCACCTTATCGAAAAAGGCATTGATGGACGGAATGAGCTTGACGACGATGTTCAGCAGTTCATCGACTGTGGAGGGTTGATTATGGACCGTTTTTTGGATGGCGGCATACAAGTCCTTCTCCTGTGTCTCAACGAACTTGCTCACATCCACTTTCCACTTTCCGCTGTCTTCGGTCTGACTCCGTAGGATGCGAACACACCTCGCGTACCCCGGCAGGGTTGTGGACCAATCTTCGCGTCCCACCCACGCCTGAAGTTGTTTCACCGCCCGAGCCGCTGCCGCCGGGTTGGCCGATTGCGCTGCAAGGACGGCATCGACGACATCATACTTGTAGCCCGTGTCATTCAACACCACTTTCAAACGACCGGTCAGGAAATCCAGAATTTGCTTCTGAGTTTCATCGTTTACTGAAATCGGCTGCGTCTTTGCAGACTTCTTCACAGCTTCGACCAGATCGAAATCGACATCATGTTCGATCAACGGCTGGACCACGCCAATGGCGGCACGCCGCAGACCGAATGGGTCCTTCGCGCCAGTAGGAGCCAGCCCCGCAGCGAACAAACCGACCAGTGAATCGAGCCGGTCCGTCAATGCAATGGCAAGACCTGCCTTCGATTGCGGCACGGTTTGATACTGCTCACCGATGGCAGCTGCTACATCTTTTTGCTCGCCGCTGCGCAAAGCGTACTCGCGCCCGATGATGCCCTGCAGTGACGTCATCTCGGTGACCATCTGAGTCACCAGGTCGGCTTTCATCAAATGCGCGGCACGACGGGCAAAGATGGCTTCGTCGTTTTCCAGCTTGAGCATCGGGATCAAGTCATTGACCAGTTTCTCGATGCGCTCTGACTTATCGAGCATGGAACCCAGCTTGGTATGGAAGGTCAGTTTCGAAAGCTGCGGGCGGTATT
>CAZKSG010000032.1:0-30324 GCA_964555335.1 uncultured Anaerolinea sp. | reverse complement strand
CTTGGAACCTACTCAATGACTCCTGAATCTTCGTACCTGCTCATCGGTCTCGGCAACCCCGGACGCGAATATCAAAATAATCGTCACAACTTTGGCTTCATGTTGATCGACCGTCTTGCGGTCCGCCTCGGCGCGCGTGGCTTGAAAGTGCAATCCAAGGCGATTGTCACCAGTACAAATTATGAAGATCGAAGGTTGATTCTTGCCAAGCCTCAGACGTATATGAATCTATCCGGGCAGTCTGCACAGGGATTGCTTAACTTCTACAAATTGCCCACAGAAAACATGTTGATCGCACACGATGACCTGGATATCCCTTTTGGCACGATCCGCATGCGCCCCGGTGGTGGGCCGGGTGGACAGAAAGGCGTAGCCTCCACCATCGAACGACTTGGAACCAAGGACTTTGCACGCCTGCGCCTTGGCATCGGGCGCCCCCCCGGCCGGATGGATCCCGCCGCGTACGTGTTGCAGGATTTCTCACGAGACGAGACGAAGATCCTTTCGGAGCTTCTTGACCGCGCTGCCGATGCTGCGTTGGAGTTCGTGATCAATGGGTTGGACAAAGCAATGAACAAATATAACGGTTCAATCGAACTGTAAGTGCCATGGAAATTCTTCTCCACAAGATTCGTTCTCTCCCTCAATATCAGCAACTGCTGACTCAACTCCTGCCTGGCGGAAAGCAACTACCCGGGTTGGGATTGCCGCGTTCTGTGCGTTTGCCAATCCTTGCCGCGTTGCAACAAGACTTGAACCGTTCGATCCTGTTGGTTACTGATCGAGCGGACCATGCGTTATCTCTTTACGATGAGTTGGGTTTCTGGACGAAGTCACCGCGTTATCACTTTGGTGAACCGAACCCCTTGTTCTATGAGCAGGCTGCATGGGGTGTGACCACACGCCGCGAGCGCCTGCAGACTTTGACCGCTCTGGCCGCGTATCATCTCCCGTTCGCGCAGAAACCTGAAGAGCCGCCAATCTTTGTTACATCGGCGCGTTCATTGATGACGCGTACTCTGCCACGCCGCGATTTCCTCAAGGCATGCATGCGGTTATCGGTAGGACAAACAACGCAGCCGGATTCGGTGCTGCATCATCTGGCGGAGATCGGTTTCCAGCGCGTCAATACTGTCCTTGAGCCGGGGCAATTCTCACGCCGCGGCGGGCTTCTCGATCTGTGGACTCCGGCAGAGACGTTACCCGTTCGCCTGGATTTCTTCGGTGACGAGATCGAGACCATCCGCAAGTTCGATCCGGCTTCACAGCGGACGATAGAAAAGCTTGATTCGATTCTGATCACGCCTGCGCGCGAATTCATCGCCCGTGAGTCAGAGATCGATATGAGAGCATTGAAAGGAAAGACCAATCCTGACGAGCAGGCATCGGATATCGAATTATCTGAATTCCATATCCCGTTGTTGCATAAATTACCTGCCAGCCTTCTTGACTATCTTCCACAGAAGGCATTGGTCCTTGTCGATGATCTTTCGATCGTGGAGAGCATGGTTGCAGAAGTGGAGGAGCAGGCTGTTAAGTTTCGGCATGAAAGCATTGCCGAAGAGACGTTGTCTCCTGATTTTCCGTTGCCTTACATCACATGGCCGGAGTTGCTTGATAACTTCCACTCGCGGTCGTTTCTGGAGCTGGGACATTCAACAGCAACAGAAGAGGAGAATGCTCTTGCATCTGCTTTCAAGATGGGGGAGCGTTTCGCTGGGCGGTTGAAGCAGTTCATTGAGCACGCGGCGGGACTTGTATCCCGCGATGAATCGGCGATTATTGTCTCGCGTCAGGCTGAGAGGTTGAAGGAACTATGGCTCGAGCACTCACTCGGCGAAGAGACATCCCAGACCGAGTTTATCGAAGCATCTTTGTCCGAAGGGTTTATCCTCGACTCACTGCACCTGCTGACCGACTCGGAGATCTTCGGTTGGGAACGCCCTCAGCCGCGCACACGCCAGCGACCGGTGGCCGAAACACCCGAGTCTGTATATGCGGACCTGCAAGTGGGTGATTATGTGGTGCATATCGACCACGGTGTGGGACGTTTTGGCGGTTTGGTCTCGCGCGAACTTGACAATCATGCGCGCGAGTTCCTGGCGGTTGAATATGAAGGCGGGGGACAGTTGTATGTGCCTGTCCATCAAGCGGACCGATTGACGCGATACATTGGCGCGGAAGGCATTATCCCGGCGCTGGATCGATTAGGTGGAACAGATTGGCAGGAGAAAAAGGGGCGCGTCAAGCAGGCGGTCATCGAAGTTGCCCAGGAGATGCTGGATTTATATGCGCGGCGGAACGTAGTTCAGGGCTATGCGTTCAAACTTGATACGAACTGGCAAAAAGAACTGGAAGACTCGTTCCCCTACGTGGAAACAGACGATCAAAAACGTGCGCTTGCTGAGATCAAACGCGATATGGAATCGACCCGCCCTATGGACCGTTTATTGTGCGGTGATGTTGGTTATGGCAAGACCGAAGTGGCTCTGCGTGCAGCGTTCAAGGCTGTGATGGACGGTAAGCAGGTCGCGATTCTCGTGCCAACGACCGTTTTGGCTCAACAACATTACGAAACTTTCCTGCAGCGACTGGCAGCATTTCCTGTAAAGGTGGAAATGCTTTCGCGCTTCCGTTCACAGCGAGAACAAACATCTATTTTGCTCAGTCTGGCCTTTGGCGAGATCGATATTGTAATCGGTACCCATCGCCTGATCTCTTCGGATGTGCAGTTCAAGGAATTGGGACTCGTCATCATTGATGAGGAACAACGCTTTGGTGTAACGCACAAGGAACATCTCAAGAAATTGCGTACTGAAGTGGATGTGCTCACGCTTACTGCGACGCCAATTCCCCGCACGTTATATATGGCGCTTACAGGTGTCCGCGATATCTCGAACCTCAACACGCCGCCAGAGGAGCGCCTGCCGATCGTGACGCATGTAGGACCCTATTCCCCCAAGCTTGTGCGTCAGGCGATCCTGCGCGAACTGGAACGTGGCGGGCAGGTCTTCTTTGTGCATAACCGGGTCAATACGATCGACGCGATGAAGATGCACCTGAATCAGCTGGTCCCAGAGGCGCGCGTAGACATCGGCCACGGACAGATGCCGGAAGGTCAGCTTGCATCGGTGATGCATCGTTTCAATGCGGGAGATACGGATGTACTGCTCTCGACAACCATCATTGAATCGGGGCTGGACATTCCGAACGCGAACACCCTGATTGTAGATCGCGCCGACACATTTGGTCTTGCCCAACTCTATCAGTTGCGTGGCCGTGTCGGACGTGGAGCGGCTCGGGCGTACTCGTACTTCTTCCGCCACCGAAAGCTTTCTCCCACCGTGGAAGGACAGCAGCGTCTCGAAGTCATTGCCGAGAACACGCAGCTTGGCGCGGGCTATTCGATTGCAATGCGAGACCTGGAGATTCGCGGTGCAGGAGAGTTACTCGGCACTCGCCAAAGCGGACATATTCAGGCAGTCGGTTTTCACCTTTATACACGATTGCTGGCAGATGCAGTGAGACAAATACGACGGTTGGAAGCTGCTACGAAAGATGGAGAGAAGAAGGAAGAAAGAGCGAAGATCGAAGTCGCTTTTGCGAGTCTGACTCAACCCATCTCGATGCCAGTGAATGTAGACCTGCCCCTCGCTGTAGGCATTCCCTCGAATTACATCGCCGACCAAGATCTGCGTTTGCGTTTGTATCGCCGCATCGCCGACCTACGCGATGAAACCGAGATCGATGCGCTGGCATCTGAATTTAAGGACCGTTTTGGCCCCCTGCCAGAGATGGTAGAGAACTTATTCTATCAAATGAGGGTAAAGCTGCGTGCGGAAACTGCCGGGCTGGCGGCGATCAGTTGGGAAAGCGGGCAGATCGTGTTGCGGTATCCACTCAACGTGGATGAGAAGGATGGGAAGCGGCTGGCTGATCTCGGTCCCGGCATTCGAGGCGGGAAGAATGCCTATTGGTGTTCGTTTGGCGATGCATGGCGAAATCGTTTGTTAGATACACTTCCTCTACTATATCAATAAGATCAAATTTGCATTGTCGTTCTGTACATGTTTTGATGTGCTTAAGTCTGATCCGATTGAATTTGTACAGGAACAACTGGATTCTTCTCGGCTCGAATTGTTCGCCACTTTTCTCGAATAAACTTCATCCCCGGTTTTTCGATATAGTTGAACATCAGACTGGCGGTGATGACTGAAACTGTAAATGGGACGATGATGATTGAGATTGGGTTTGCCCAATGATACTTCTCCAGGTTTTGAATCACGATATATCCAATATTTTGGTGGATCAAATACAGGCTGTATGAAATCGATCCAAGAAATATGAGCGGTCTTGTTGCCAATACACTGAGATATCCTTTTGTGAAGGCCCAAAAGACAGCAAAAAAGATCGCTACTAGAATAAATAAATGTCTGTAAATGAAATATTCAATGAATAGAGCAGAAAACAGAATGTAATACTGTGATCTTTGAGGTTGATGCATTAATTTGTAAAACATAATCCCGGCAATGAAGAGATTTCCATAATCGAGGAGATGTGTGATATGGATTCTCCAGGGGATCTCTATGATTTGATTAACACTGAGATATGTGCTAACGGCCATGATAGACAACCAGATCCACGAGACCAGTTCAATCTTTGGCAGTAATTTGGCAATGAACAGAATGCACATCAAAGCATAAAAAGATAATTCTACGACCAGGGTCCAGTACACCCCATCTACGTATGGCACCCCAAACCAGGGATGGATCATGGTCAGATTCATGGCAGCATATTTGGCTCTGATCTCCCGTCCTGGCAGAGTGAAAATCCGAACGGCTAGGAACGTCAGAATGACGGCAACCCAGTACGCCGGATAGAGCCTCGATAGCCTTGAAACGATAAAATCTGATAAACGAGTCGACTTCTCGAGCGTCATAAAAATGACGAATCCGCTCACCATAAAAAATAACTGAACGCCGTATTTGCCGTACGGAAAACTGATGATAGGCAGAACATTATATCCATAAAGCTGCCCATATCGAAATGAATAGTGATAAATAACCACCATTAAGGCGGCGATGCCTCGAATAGCGTCAAGTTCATAAAGTCTCTTATTCATAATCAGGATCGAAAAAACTGTACCCCTGTTGTTTTTATAGCTCTTGTCGCAATGTAACTGGGATGATAGTTTTGCAGCGGTGAATCCAGCATGTAATCTTCATACATGTCAGTGATGACGAGACCCACTTCACATTGTCCACCGATCAGATCGGTAAGGCTGTGACCAAATTCCACGGGAAGTCCCTTTTCGGTATGCTCCTGCAATTCTTCCTGAGAGATACTCGTGAGGTCAGAATAAGGGATCGAGTGGGCGACCTCCAGAATTCCCTCATCGGCTTTGTAGAGATCGAAAATGTAATGGACAGGATTCATCGAACCGGTCATCAAAATACCGCCGGGACGCAGCACGCGAGCACACTCCTTCCATACGGCGCGGACATTTGGCATGAACACGGTCGAGCAGGGATTGAATACCAAGTCAAAGGACTCATCTGCGAAGATGGACAAATCTGCTGCATCACCTTCCACCGTTCGAATAGACAGTGCTTCCCGCTCAGCCACGAACTGGTCCTGTTTCAATTGAGCGGGGGAATTATCGAAGACGGTCACTCGCGCTCCCGCCGCCGCAAGGACAGGTCCCTGCTGACCGCCGCCGGATGCAAGGCACAATACATCTGCTCCCGCTAAGGGAGGAAACCATTCCGTGGGGACGTATTTATTTTCGGTCAATAAAATCGAAAACTCTCCCAATTTTGCTTTGGCAATTACTTCCGAGCTGACAGGCTGGGTCCAGCGACTCTCGCCGCCCTCCACTTCGCGATTCCATGCATCACGGTTGTACGAACGAATATCCATGGGGTCTCCAGACAAACTATGATGGGGGATTGTACAAGCGGAAGAGATGTTTGTCGAGGCGGGATTCGTCTTTGGTTTGGAGAGACGCGTTTAAAAGTTTGGGACAGGCCTGCGTATGGACCTGTCCCAGAGAGGAGGAGATAGCAAGCCGTGCGAACTATGCATGGCTTTTATTGCCACAAGTTAATCAGCAGCCGCTGGTTCGGGTAGTGCCTCATTCGCATGGCGAACTTTGTTGAGGACCAGAAACCCGGTCGTAGCCAACATTCCGACCAATCCGCAGAATGCCCAGAGTATGGACGGGTTTGCGCTTTCCAGGATCAGTCCTGCAAAGTAAGGACCAACTGTGAACGAGATGCTCCACGATAATCCGGAGACGGCCATATACCGTCCACGCATATCTTCGGGAGCAAAGCTGGCAACAAGCGATTGCTGAAATGGAGAGACCACCATTTCACCGATGGTGATGATGACCATCGCCATGACGAAGAGGGTAAATCCCTGAACAAAGCCATACATCGCAAAGCCGATCGCGTATAGTAATGAACCTACGGCCATCATCAGGAATGGCTTGTAGTTTTGCAGGCGCCGCGTCATCCAGAACTGGAGGAAAACAACGATGATCGCGTTGATGCTCAACAGCAGGGCATAATTCACTTCGGGCAAATCACGCTGATCACGCAGGAAGACACCCAGGGTGGAATTCATGTTCATATATACAAGTGTCATCATCACGGTCACACCGATGAATGCCAGGAAGGGGGTGTCTTTGAACACGCGTCTGTATCCGGCAAATGTCTGCTTCATCGTTTCGGGCTCAGCATGTTCGTGTGCCTGTGGCTTTGTTTCTGGCAGGAAGAACAGGACGACACAAGCGCTGATGACGCTGATGACCGCGTCCACGATAAAGAGGGTCATGTATGAGCGGGTAATCAACAGACCGGCGATCGGAGGGGCAATGATCACTGCCACGTTGAAGACCACGCGGATGATGCCGTAACCTTCGGCGCGTTTCTCCTGAGGTAACAAGTCGGCGACCACCGCTTCATGAGCCGGCCCACCGATGCTGGACAGCGTACCCACGATCACAACAACAGCTACGAAGATCCCCAACGTGGGTGCGAATCCCATTCCCAGCGCGCTGAGCGAGGAGAGGACGAGGCTGAAGATGATCACGGTCTTGCGACCCATCCGGTCGGCGATGGCGCCTCCGAGCGCGCTTCCTATCATCCCAGTGACGGAAAAGACGCCGAAGATGAGCCCCACCGTGGACATGCCAATATCATATTTTTGAGTGAGATACAAAGCAAAGAACGGATAGAGCATGAATCCGCCGAGGCGGTCGATGAAAACGATAATGTTGTAGATCCAGAATGCTCGTGGGTATTCGTTATAAATCTTCTTCGTTTTATTTACTAAATTGTTCATTCTTCTCCAGGAATCGACGAACTTTATTGTTCGCCTGCATGGTAACTATAAAGGCTTATTTTTCAAAGGCTCCCGGGTAGAAGGGGAGTTTTCTGCTGGTCAGGTGGATAGTGTTTTGTTAATGTGCAAAGCTCTTCGTCTTGCTGCAATTGACCGTTGGGATTTCATAACGCTTGCGCAGTTCCTTGCCGGTGGAGATCATCCAATTCGCAAAATTGAACATGGACCGTGTGAAGAAACTGGGGCGGTAGGCACGGATCTTGAGTGCTGCATCTTCCATATGGATTTGTTCTGCTTCCTCCAGGATCTGCCGACGATGGATCTCAGCCATAACTTCAGTCTGCCAGTTGTTCATTCTTTCTCCTTTAGCGTAGCCAGTCTTCGTGACGGGCGGTAACGGTTAAGTACGACCCAATAAAAAGGCGTGGACAGCCTTCAATGTCTTTTCAATTCGTTCTTCGTTAAGAATATAGATTTTCGCTCCGTTGGCTCTCCTTTCCTGTAAATATCCAGCCGCCGTCAGTTGTGTCAGGTAACGTGAAACGCTGGGCTGGCTTAAGTTGACCGCTTCCATGATCTCCTGGGAACGCATCTCGCCTCGTTCGGAGATCATCTGCAGGATTTGTAAACGTGTATCGTCCGCCAGTGCCGAGATCCTTGAGACAATTTCGGCTCGGTCCAATTCTGGAACGCGGACATCTGACCCTTCCGGGAGATGAGCGCCGAAGTAGATGAAAAACTTGTCATCGATCTTACTGGCCCGAATATACGGACCATAATGTGCATTCGGAATGAAGACTAGTTCCTTTGTCGTCTTGATCTGGTCGCCCCATTTGGATTCGTTGATCTCCTTGCCGGTAACGAACTCGACGATCTCGACGTGTGACATTCCGCCGTAATCGATCTGATTGAACGCCCGGGCAGATTCCTCCAGCATTGGGCGGACACGTTCCCATTCCGCTTGTAGATAATTCTTCCAAAACCAGCGCAGGTGTCCCGTAACTAGTTGTTTCAACGCGGCCGGGTCGATCACGTATTGGTAGGCGCGGCTTTCCATTTCGGCATCGGTTAGTTCGTCACCGAAGCGGGAGCGCAGGAATTCAACGTAATTCTCCGCAGAGGAAAGCACATCATCCCAATCCACTTCGTGGCTGATATCTTTTTGAGGTCCACCGGTTAAACAGATGCCGGCATATGCATTGAGCAGGCGCTGGCGAAGCTCAGAAGGGGGAGTGGATTCGAGCTCGGCCAGGTACGCCTCAAAGGATTGTCCGCTTCGGGAGGGCATAATGGAATAGTGAAAACCGATCATCACCAGTTTGTGTCGTGCCCGTTCTTCTGCCGACATCTGTGCCCGGGTCTTTGAGATCCACTCATGAATGCCTGGTTCATCATCGGCAGAAGTTAACAGTAGCAAACTTCCAAAGGCATTTAAAGCCGGTTCAAGACTTACCAGCATATTGTTTGTTTTTGTTTTTTCGAGGTCGATAGCGAAAGGGGCCATGGTCTCTCTCCGTTTATTTGATTATTCAGAAAATTGAATAATTTGCATATTTTAATGAGTTTTTTGATTCTGTCAAGGGTTATGGAAACAAAAATCCCCGTCAAGAAATTGGCGGGGATCAGAAAAGCCTGTTTTCACTGAAATTATGGTTTTGGTGTTTCTGCTACAGCAACGCCTACCCATGTGAAGACGCGTCTCTCGCTGACTGCACCGGCTGATTCGTAGACGGGTTGTCCCTGTTCGTCCACGCCGTTTTGGCGGACCGTGGTAACCCACCAGCGGATCACGTGCGCCAGATTGTCGCTTGGGCGGAACGAGGTCGGTACGATGAACTTGGTGTCGGTCACGTATTGGGTGATGCGGCGGCCCTGTCCAGAGGTCACATCTTCGATGGTGACCTGATAGGCTTCGTTCTCGCGCAGTGTGCCGATGGAGGCCCATTGCAGTGTCACAACATCGTTGGCCAGGGTAAAGGCAGCTCCATCTGCAGGCAGGAGCAAATTTGCGGCTGGGTAGGGAGGCGGAAGCGTCGCTGTGGGGGTGGGCCCTGGTGTGGCGAATCGCTCACATAACGGAATGATGAGAATCGATCCGATAAACACATTGTCAGAAGACAAACCGTTATAGAACTTGATCGCATCCTGAGGAACATTATAGTTGGCAGCAATGGTTCCTAGCGTATCATTTGCCTGGACTGTATAGGTCACCTTTTCACAGGCCTGCGCCGTTTGCGTGGCCTCGTTCGGGATGTCGGTGGGAGGCGGCTTGGGTGTCGAGGTTGGATACGGGATCTTCAACTGTTGCCCAACAGAAATAATGCATGATGCCGGCAATTGATTGGCGATCACGATACTTTGCACAGACACACTGAAGGCGACAGCCAAACCACCACAAGTATCGCCCTGACGCACGGTGTAATCCAATGGTGGTAATGGGGTTTCGGTGGGAATATCGGTTGGCGGTGGTGTCGCTGTTGCCGTTGGTGTGATCGTCGCGGTCATGGTGGGAGTACCTGCATCGGTGGGCACGGACAACGTAGTGTTTGTCATGCCTGAACTGAGTACAAGATACACAACCAGAGCGCCGATCAGCAGAACCACCACCAGCGCGCCAAGCGCCACCGGCAGGCTGAGCGTGATTTCAGGCATGCGGCTGGCTTGTATTCCAGCTTCGACTTTTTTCGCTTTTGTAGCGGCTTTTGCGCTCAGCTCGGTGCCGCAGACCAAACAGCGTGTGGCGTTTTCGCTTAGGCGTGTCCCACAAGTTGGACAAATTTGTGATTTTTGAGATGAAGGTTCTTGAAGCATACCGGCGGAGATTATACCATTGAACAAAGTCCGCAATTTCGGATAGCGACGCGCCGTCTCAAAACGTATACCACTCGTCAGGTTCACCCATTTTCGAGCAGAATCGTGCCTTTCGGCGCGTCGCCGACTCCTTCTACGCCTCAGCCTGCCTTCAATCCGTTAGGCATCACTCCAGCCTTGGCCGCATAATCGCTATAACCGCCAATGGACTCGGTGATCGAGCCCTCCTCCAATGCGAAAATCCGGCCGGCAGTTTGATCGAGAAAATACCGGTCATGGGAAATGACCAGAACGGTCCCGTTGAAATCCTGCAGGGCGTTTTCCAGCACCTCGGCGGAGGCAATATCGAGGTTGTTGGTCGGTTCATCGAGCAGGAGGAAGTTCGCCCCTGAAAGGACGAGCAGCGCTAGTTGCAAGCGGCTCCGTTCTCCGCCCGAAAGCGACCCGATCTTCTGCGTGGACTGTTGGTATGTGAACAGATAGCGGGTGAGAAGAGAAACTGCGCGTCCCTCGCTCATATTACCTGCCAGTCGAACCGCATCAATGACCGTCTGGTTGAAATCAAGCGTATCATGCTCTTGCGCGTAGTAACCAACCTTGACGCTTGGTCCAATCTTGATCTCGCCGAGGCTTGGTTCTTCCTTGCCAAGAATCAGCCGCAACAACACAGATTTCCCGGCGCCGTTCGCGCCGATCAATCCCACTCGTTCCCCGTGCCGTATAAGAAAATTGATATCTTCCAGCACTGTACGGTGAGAGAACGACTTGGTCACACTCACGAATTCCAACACCTGATTCGACCCTCGCCAGCCATTCAATTCCAGTCCCATCTTGCGGCGTTCCAAGATGGGTCGGTCGATCTTTTCGATGCGATCGATTCGCGCTTCCATGTTGTGAATGCGGGTGGCAAATTTATCATTGAAAACGACCCATTGCTTGTAGCGCTTCAAGGCCATCTCCAACCGCCCGATCTCGCGCTGTTGGATCTGGTACAACTCTTCCTGTCGGGCGAGCCGTTCTTCCTTGTCCACGATGTATTCGGTGTAGTTTCCGATAAAAGTGGTGATCTTGCCATCTTCGATCTCAGCGATGTGCGTAATGCAGGCATCCAACAAGTAACGATCATGCGAAATGATGACGACTGCGCCGGGATATTCAATGATCAGCTTTTCCAGATACGCTTTTCCTGGCATGTCGAGGTGATTATCCGGTTCATCCAGTAACAACACCGATGGGCGTGCCAGCAGCAACTGCGCCAGCCCGATCAACTTCTTCTGCCCGCCGCTCAACGCACTAATCGGCTTCTCAAAATCGGATTCGGGCAGGCCCAGTCCGCGCAGTAACTCTCGGACGCGCGACTCATAGTTCAAGCCGCCGAGCGACTCGAATTCCTCCAGAAATTTGTGCTGTGCATCCAGGGTGCGTTCCAGGGCTTTGGGGTTGTTGTACACGGCCGGGTCGCCCAGCTTGGATTCGATATGCTTCAGTTCGGCATCGATCTCCGCCACACGTGCATTTCCCTCCAATGCCAGTGAGATCGCTGTCTGTTGTGGGGCAAATTCCGGGTGTTGCGGGAGGTAGCCCAAGGTCACGCCTTTGGCTTTGATGACCGTGCCGCCTTTTTCGGGTGTATGTTCACCGGTCATTAATTTAAACAGCGACGATTTCCCCGCGCCGTTGGGACCGATCAGACCGATCTTCTGGTCGTGCTGAACTTCCCAGTTCAGGTCACGGAAAATGGTGTGGGCACCAAGGATGAGTGTGGCATTTGAAACGGTGATCGAGATCATGTGTGCTCCAATAATACAACTTAAATAAAAACGCCGTGGCAGCGCCACGGCGTGATAAGACCGCAAAAACGGATACTCTTATCCAGGCAACAGGCGCGATTCGAGGAACCCCTCCTGATCAAATCCACGCACACCGATGCACAGGTACATATTGCTGGAACGTTCGTATCTCATAGTGAGGTGATTATAGCATAGGTTTTGGACGTATAATGCCCGAAGAAATCAGGACATTTGTGGTCTGAATATTTTGTAAGTTCATGACAAACACATCTTATTGGTTTGATCTGGAAAAGCGGAGTCGCATATGGCGCGTGTAGAGAAAACCGTCTTTATCAGTTACCGTCGCAAGGATATGTCCTGGGCACTGGCGGTCTATCAATATCTACGCAGCCAGAAGTACGATGTGTTCTTTGACTTTACCAGCCTGTCCAGCGGAGATTTTGAACAAGTTATCATCAGTAATATTCGCGCTCGTGCCCATTTTGTATTGATCCTGACCCCAACTGCATTGGACAGATGCGATGAACCAAATGACTGGTTGAGACGCGAGATCGAAACAGCAATTGCCGAGAAACGAAATATCGTCCCATTATTTTTTGATGGTTTTAAATTTAATTCACCTTCTGCAGTTGAAAAGCTGACCGGGGGTCTCGCTACACTGCCACGTTACAACGGTTTCGATATTCCACCAGATTACTTTATGGAAGCCATGCAGAAACTCAGCTCGAGATACTTAAATGTCTCGTTGGTTGGAGTTATACATCCGCTTTCCACAGAGGTGAGCAAAGTTGTAAAACAAGAGCAAAATGCACTTAATGCGGCTGTTGCCAATAACTGGGAAAGTATAAAAGAGTTATTTAAATCGGCAGAGAACAGGGGTGAAGAGACAAACGTTGGCCTTTCAGTGCCATCCAAAACTTCATCGCTGAATCTACGCCTCTATGGAGTGGGTGCCGGCGTTTTTGCCCTTCTGGTTGCTGTAGTGTTGGGTATACGATCATTATTGCCTGTCAACTCCGGGATTACACCCACCATGACGAGTCTGGCTGCCCCAACAGGAACGTTTGTTGCGGTATCGGTACCTCAGGAAAATACGGCGACTCTTGAAATCCCAACGTCAACTCCAACGGTGGAACTGACAAATACGGTTACATCGTCTCCAACCCCGGGTATTGGAAGTACCCAGATTTCTGCCAAGGATGAAATGGCAATGGTCTATGTTCCTGATGGTGAGTTTACAATGGGCGACATTGCCGAGGATGCTTCAGCAGATTGTGTTGCAGAGGGGTCTGTTAGTAATTGTCAGGTGAATTTGTTCAAAGATGAAGAGCCTCCACATACTGTATATCTTGACGCTTATTGGATTGACCAGACCGAGGTTACGAATGCGATGTTTGCGATGTTCCTGAATCAGCAGGGCAATAAGATTGAAGGCGGAGTACCCTGGCTTGGTTCAAAAAATGTGCGGATTCATCTGAATGGAGATGTGTGGACAGTTGAGGCAGGGTACGAAAACCACCCCGTGATTGAGGTTTCCTGGTATGGAGCACGTACCTACTGCTCCTGGGCAGGGCGGAGGCTGCCAACCGAGGCTGAATGGGAAAAAGCTGCCGGTTGGGATAGTGACAAAAAGATTCGCAACCTCTATTCATGGGGTGATCAAATTGATTGCTCATATGCAAACTACAACATGGGCAGTAAACAATGCATAGGTACTACAATTGATGTTGGAACCTATTCATCAAAAGGTACAGGCCCGTATGGGGTGCTTGATATGGGTGGCAATGTATATGAATGGGTGAATGACTGGTATCAGGAAGATTACTATGCCATTCTTGGTTCCTACGTCTCTAATCCAAAAGGACCATTAAGCCCTCCAATTCAACCTCTGCGTGTAATTCGAGGTGGTTCATGGTATAGCTATGCTCCTGAGTTGCGCACAACTAATCGTTTTCGTAGCGCACCATCAAGCGCACTAGATTATCTTGGTTTCCGTTGTGCTGCGACGCCATAGGGAATAGC
The DNA here is from genome assembly GCA_964555335.1 of uncultured Anaerolinea sp. Taxonomy (GTDB): domain Bacteria; phylum Chloroflexota; class Anaerolineae; order Anaerolineales; family Villigracilaceae; genus Defluviilinea. The sequence continues at coordinate 16,354 of CAZKSG010000032.1, read as the reverse complement.
GCCCTTCCTCAAACTTCATCCATCTGATAAAATACTTGCCGCACGCCGAACGAAAAGGTAAACCCTCGGCTTCCCCGTCGGGGGTTTTTGTGTGTAATAACTAGATGTCGTTGCGAGTGGCGCTGCAAGCGCTACGAAGCAATCTCCGATTAAACGGAAAACACTCCTCGAAAAGTTGGATCCATTTGGCGGGAGATTGCTTTGTCGGGCTCACGCCCTCCTCGCAATGACATGATGAAATTAGGTGTAAAAAATGCTTATCGAACGAACCGACCTCCGAAATATCGCCATCATCGCCCACGTTGACCACGGTAAGACTACTCTCGTGGATGGGCTCTTGCGCCAATCCCATACATTCCGCGAGAACCAGCAGGTTGCGGAACGTGTGATGGATTCCAATGACCTCGAGCGCGAGCGTGGCATCACCATTCTTGCGAAAAATACGGCCATTCACCTAAACGACAAGACTGGCAAAGAGATCAAGATCAATATCGTGGATACTCCCGGTCATGCCGATTTCGGCGGGGAAGTGGAACGGGTCATGAACATGGTGGACGGTGTCCTTCTCCTTGTCGACGCCGCCGAAGGCCCCATGCCGCAGACGCGCTTCGTGTTGAAAAAGGCTCTCGAGATGGGGCACAAAGCTGTCGTAGTCATCAACAAAGTAGACCGCAAAGATGCCGAGCCGTCACGCGTCTTGAACGAGACATTCGACCTGTTCATCGAGCTTGGCGCATCAGAAGAACAAGCGGATTTCCCGGTGATCTATGCCCAGGCGACGGCCGGTCGCGCGGGTCTTACCCCGGAACTCGGACCGGATCTCCAACCGATGTTCGATGTCATTCTCAATCACATCCCCGCACCAAAAGTGGATCCCGAAGCGCCGTTGCAATTGCTCGTCACCATGCTCGGTTACGATGATTATCGCGGTGTGACCGCCATTGGACGTATGTTTGCAGGCAAGATTAAAGCGGGTCAGCGGCTTGCACGTATGACCACCGACGGTCGCACTCTCAATGAATCGGCAAAATATCTTTATACTTTCCAGGGCTTGAACAAGGTTGAGATCGAGGAAGCCAGTGCCGGTGACATCATTTCACTCGCCGGGCTGGAGGGAATTGCCATCGGTGAAACGCTGGCGGACCCTGCCAACCCGATCGCGTTGCCAACCATCAAAGTGGAGGAACCCACCGTCCGTATGACGTTCGGTGTGAATACCTCTCCATTTGCCGGGAAGGAAGGTAAGTGGGGAACCTCCCGTAAGCTGCGCGAGCGACTCTTTGAAGAGCTTCGTACAAATGTTGCCTTGCGCGTCGAAGAAACTGACTCGGCAGAGAACTTCCTCGTTTCTGGTCGCGGCGAACTGCATTTGGGAATCCTGATCGAGACGATGCGACGCGAGGGTTATGAATTTCAAGTCTCACGTCCTGAAGTCATCTTCCATAAAGCGGACGATGGTGCATTGCTCGAACCATATGAAGAAGTCCATATCGAGACCAGCAACGAGACGGTCGGTGCTGTGGTGGAAATGCTCGGGCAACGACGCGGCCTGATGCAGGAAATGCACGATGCGGGTCAGGGAATGACGCGCATGGTCTATATCGCACCGACACGCGGCTTGCTTGGCTTCCGCTATCAGTTCCTCACATCCACGCGCGGCGCGGGTGTCATGCACACGATCTTCCATGGGTACGATGAATCGGCCGGTCCCATGTCCACACGGCAAACGGGTTCGCTCGTCGCCTGGGAAGCAGGTGACACGACCGCCTACGCACTGAAAAACGCCGAGGAACGCGGGACCCTGTTCGTTGGACCGGGCGTTGCTGTCTATGAAGGCATGGTCATCGGTGAAAATTCGCGCGGCGCCGATATGCCGATCAATGTATGCAAGAAGAAGCATCTAACCAACATTCGTTCGGCGCGCGGCGACATGGAAATTCGCCTCACGCCACCGCGACAGATGTCCCTCGATGAAGCGATCGAATACCTGGCGGACGATGAACTGCTTGAGGTCACGCCTGAGTCGTTCCGCATCCGCAAGCGCATTCTCGATACCGAAGAGCGCGGCAAGCAAACCAAGAAAGCCAAAGAGTTGATGGAAGAAGCTTAAGATAAAAGGTCTCGGAATTTTCCGAGACCTTTTTTGATCAACAGGTCAACTTGCCAACAATGGTGCTGGATGTGCCTCCCGGTCCGTAGACTTGCAAATAATACTCCGCCGTATCGCCTGCCAGCATGGGGATGGTTTCTGTGTAAGCAGTGGAATTGGCTGCGAGTTCGGCGACCGACTCTCCGTCGCGGAGGATGCGATAACCGGTTTCATCCGTTGCCCGGTCTGTCCACTGGATGGTGATGGTCATTTGACCGACGCTGCAGAAATATTCCCATTTTTGCAGAGACGGTGCAGGTGGCGGTGCGAGCGTGGCGGTCGCGGGCGGAGTCACCGAGGGGACCGCCCAGTAGCTTCCTGTTGTTTCAACGTATTCACCCCATAACCAGCAAGATCCAGTTTTGCTTTCGGCAGATTTCACCAGCCAGTAATTGGTCGGGTCATAGCGACCCAGAATTTGAAGTTGCTTTTTGGGTAGATAGGTGAAGACCACTTCGTAATCCTGCCCAGGACCTTCGCGACAATTTGTGGATTCCAACACCGTCAGCATTGGTGTGGAAAATGTCGGCGTGACGGTTGTGGTGGCTGCGCGTGCTGCTGTTGCAGATGCGGCGGTGGTTGCAGATGGAGCGGCGGTGGCTGGTAGAAGGGAGTTGGGGGCTTCCGCCGAAAGTGTGGCAGCCACCGATGTTGCCGCCTGATCATTCACCGAGATCGGCGGAGGATTGTTGCCCGGCAGGTTGCAGGCCAATATTGCGCCGATCAAAACAAGGGTTGCAAGTCTGGGTCTGGAGAAGTGTTTCATATCTTAATTCTCAGCTACCTGATCTTCTTATGTGCTCGCCCGCCAATGCGGAAGAACTGTAATCTGCCTTTTTCATTGCGGAAGAATTCGCCGAGTGCATCCTTGTATGGTTCATCGAGACCAATGACTTTGTCCTTTTCATAAAATGAAAATCGCATTGGTGGCATCGCTGGGCCGGGAGGAGTATCGGGAGTGGGGAAACCTCCCAACGGAATGTGGTGGTACACCAAATATTTTCCTTTGACCTTCAGGTCAAAACATTCGGTGCCAATCTTATAACGTCCTGCATACTCCTTAAGTTCCATGACGGGAGTTTCGATGGGTTTGGGCAGTTTTGACTTGGCATTGAAATACAGTTCCATTGCTTTTGAGAAGACGCCCGCGGTAATGATCCCGCCGTCATCGCTGTTGGTCAGAACGGCGCAGGCAAAATCCTTGTCGGGGATGAAGAAGAAATACGCCTGCTGTCCGTGTGTTGCACCACCGTGAGCATAGATGGTGACATCACCAACGTTTCGGATGAACCATGTGATGCCCATCATGCCGCGTGCACCCGCGTCTGCTTGTGGGATGCGCATCGCCTTGAGACTCCTGCCCGAGATTACACCTTTCTTTCCGTTGCCCATATGGAAGCGGGCGTACTTCAGCAGATCGCGGACCGTGCTCACGACTCCTCCCACGCCGTTGCCTGCCCGCCCGATCGCCCAGGGACGCGATAACTTGAGTTTCCCCTTTTCAATATGATGACCGACCACAAAACGATGGGTAAACAGCAGGTCACTTGGATAGAAGAAGGTCATGTCCAACCCGAGCGGGTCGAGCAGCATCTCCTGCACAGCCTGTTCATAGGGCTTCTTCGTGGCCACTTCGATAATGCGTGAAGCGACGTTGAAGCCAGTGTTGTTATATGACCAGATCGTCCCCATTGGCTGAACCTGTGGCAACTGTGCCAGATCCTTAACCATCTTGTCGAGTGCATCATCTCCATCGCCAAAGCTGTTAAAGTAATCGCCGACCCATCCGCCCATGTGGGTGAGCAAATGGCGAACAGTGACTTTCTCACTGACCGTTTTATCTTTGACGCGGAAATCCTTGATGTACTTGCGAACCGGCGCGTCCAGATTCACCTTCCCCTGTTCGACGAGCATCATCAACAATGTGCCGGTATAGGTTTTGCTGATGGAACCGGTTTGGAAAAGTGTGTCCGTCGTGACAGGGAGTGGATGTTCGACACTTGTGATGCCAAACCCCGCAGCAAACTCTTTGCCTTTGTGATATATGCCGATGGATACGCCCGGAACGTTGAGCCGTTTCATCTCTTTGGTAATGAATTTGCCGATTATGCCGAAATTTGAGTCGTTGGTGGAAGTGGTTTTTGTGTTCATGATTTGATTATAAACAGACTTCGGAAGTCTGTCAGACCTCCGAAGTCATATTTCCTGCTTTGCATCCTGTGCTACTACTCGCCTGTGCCCTCCATCCACGTAGACATGTACTCGGGTTTTTCCATTTCCACGGCGTGCGTGGTGAGATGCAGCGGGTAGAACGTATCCACCATGACAGCCAGCTCTTTCGTCTCTGTTTTGCCGATGCTGGCTTCGGTCATGCCTGGTTGCGGACCGTGCGCCAGCCCATAGGGATGCATGCTGATGTCGCAACGGTCGATGCCTTTGCGCGACATGAAGTTGCCTTCGGCGTAATAAATGATCTCATCGGAGTTGACGTTCGAATGATTGTATGGCGCTGGAATGCCTTCAGGATGATAGTCGAACAGGCGCGGAACAAAGGAACAGACAACAAAGTTGTGTGCTTCAAATGTCTGATGGACCGGAGGCGGTTGGTGGACACGTCCGGTAATTGGTTCAAAATCTTCGATGTTAAAGATCCAGGGATAGAGGTAACCGTCCCAGCCAACAACGTCGAAGGGGTGGTAATCCAAAATGTGTTTGCTCAACCGGTCACGGACCTTGATACGCACTTCGAATTCGCCGCGCTCTGTGTGCGTTTCCAATTCTTCGGGGACACGAATATCCCGTTCGCAATACGGAGCATGTTCCAGCAGTTGACCGAAGTGATTGCGATAACGTTTTGGTGGCTCGATCTGGGATGGATTCTCGATGGTGAAGAAACGTGCCTCGTCGCCATCAATCTGCATCTGCCAGGTCGTACCAAACGGGATGACGATGTAATCACCTTTGCGAAATTTGAGATTCCCAAATTGTGACTTCAATACGCCGCTACCTTCATGTACCCACCAGGTCTCATACGCCTGAGCGTTGCGATAAAAGTAGTCCATACTTTGGGTGGGGCGGGCAACGCCCAGGATCACGTCACGATTCGCGAGTAGGGGAATTCTCGATGAAACGGCATCCGTTCCCTTTGGCGCGTTGGAGGTGCGAAAGGCACGGTGACGTATGGGACCAAAGTCCACGGTTTCGGCTGCGCGGGAACCGAGATCTTCCATGTGTTTGACGCGCGGGGGAAGAAAGTTGTGATACAGGATCGATTGCAGAGAGGAGAATCCTTCCAGCCCCATCAGTTCTTCACGATACAACTCTCCGTTGGGTTTGCGAAATTGCGTGTGACGTTTGTGGGGGATCTGTCCGAGCTTGTGATAAAACGGCATTCGAAACTCCTTCTCACTTCGGCAGGTCTGAAAAATAGATAACACCGGTAAGCCGATGCATTCGAGCATGCTCCAGTGCCTGGACGGCATGCTGTGTAAGAATATCGCGGGTCACAGATGGATCATCTTCAGGCAGGGTGGCCAGTCCGATAAACGTGTAAAGCTTGAAAGAGACTCTGTCATATGGTTGCGCCTCGACCGTCATTAGTTTCTTCAAACGCTCGCAAGCGGTGCGCGCTCCCTGGGCTCCGGTGGCGGGCAGCAGAAGCCGGAAATAATTTCCCTTTTTCGATGCGACATCTGTGGCCCGCAAGTGGACATTAAGTGCATTGATCATGAACACCTCTGCACTCAACTGATTCGCGGGTGTGAATGGATCTGCTTCGACAAGCCCGTGTACCAATGACAGAGAATCGCCATAGCGATGAGACCTGTTCACCTCATGCTCCAGCAGGATTCTGAACGTTTCAGGCGGGCACAGCTCAATTTCATGTATCAGCGGATTTACCATACCATTGCTCCTTCCAGGCAAAGCCAGCGGGATCTATTATGACGCTTATGCTTGCTAGGGTGTAACTGTGATCGATTGAATCAATGCATCCAGTTGAAAGAGTGACGGATTGAACGAGTCCTCATACATGGCATCCAATGCCTTTGTCACCGCATCATAATAAGCCTGATCGGGAAAGGTCCCTTGTGGGAGTTGCACTCCACCTGCAGGGACGGGCGACTCGGGTTTTTCATCTTCTGCCAATATCGACGATGTAACGGGTAACGTCGCCACGATGTAATACTTCCCATCGTTGGTCAAGCCGTGGAACAGATAAAACAATTCACGGTTGTTGATGAGCGCAGGATATTGAGCATACTGGGTTAGGAAACGTACGCCGCGTCCACTTTGAAAGTCAATAACCTGTATCTTGGCTGTCATGAGTTGACCAGCATTCATCACCCAACTCGGCATGGACTCTTTGGTGAGAGGCGCACCTGCCAGTACTGACTTAAGTTTTTCGATCTGTTCTGCCGCATTCGAGTTGAGCTTTGCATATTCCTCCGCTGGATAAACAAAGATCTGTGGCTCCAGAAATTTATCCTGCAATTGGTAGCCGGTAAGCGTGAATTTCAGATGGGCGGGCGCGATTTCCCACCATGGGGCGGTATTAGTATCGGTGACCGCAGAGACCATTTCAGACTGGGCATCGCTTGCCACTCCCAATGGAAGCGTGAAACTGACATTGTTGAGCGAGACAACGCCGCCTGTATCGAACGTACTCGTGGCAACTGGAGAGGCTGTCTCTGTTTGTGGGGCTGGCGTGGCGAATGATGGAATATTGCACGCCATGATCATCAAGGTCGCCATGCAAAGAGCAAATAGCTTTTGTTTCATTTTTATCCTTTCAAGCTGTGAAGTTGTAACGCATAGACGCTTGAAGGAGCGAGAGCGTTCCGGGACAATCGTACTACTCCGATCTTTGTTCCGGAGCCTGCACAGTATTTCGTAGTATACCGATGCGCTCAATTTCAAGTTCAACAGTGTCGTCAGGCTGCAGCCACGGTCCCTGGTTCTTGGTCAGTTCATATAGGCAACCCGTCCCAACCGTCCCTGAACCGATGACATCTCCAGGATTCAACATGACGGATTGGGACGCGCGTGCAATGATGTCACCGAATGACCAGTAAATATCCTTGAAATTTCCACGGGACATTTCCACGCCGTTGATTCTCGCCGTCATCTCCAGGTCGTACACGCCCGGGCGTCCCACTGCTTTATCGGCGAGCGCTTCCGGCGTGACGATGACCGGCCCGAACGAACAGGCGAAATCCTTCGATTTGACGGGACCAAAGTTCACCTTCATCTCCTGCACTTGCACGTCGCGGGCGGACCAGTCGTTGAAGATGGTGAAACCAAAGATGTGATCTGGCGCATCCTCTGGCTGGATATTGATTCCAGGTTTTCCGATCACCACCGCGATCTCGAGTTCATAATCCAATGCCTGTGTGTAGGATGGATATGGGATCACATCTTCGTGACCGTAATTGTTGTTCGGGTTCGAAAAATAGAACACCGGGAACTTGTACCAGTTCTCTGGCACATCCTGTCCGCGATTGCGGTTGGCGGTTTTGACGTGTTTTTCGAAGGCATAGGCATCACGTAACGTCGCCGGATGGATCGGCGAACGAAAGCTGACCTCGTCGAACGAGAGTGCCTCCTTCGACGCACGACCGGCTGCTTTCTCAGCCCCCGCAGCAATGACCGCCTGCATGTCGGGATACGGCAGGGTATAGACTCGATCGTCCATAACGAGAGCCGGCTGGGACGAGGCACGAAGCGTGGAGACGGTTGCAAATTTCATAGGATTATTTCATTATGTCGTTGCAAGGAGGACGAAGTCCAACGAAGCAATCTCCTCTTGTATCGTGTATTCTCTGCAAAAGGCACCTCCGCTAGAGAAAAGATTGCTTCGGGCTATCGTCCTCGCAATGACATGTTTCCTTTATAAGTTTCCTCTTCGTTCCTGTTCCATCTCGATTGATTCAAACAGGGCTTTAAAGTTGCCTTTGCCAAATCCCTGTGCGCCGTGGCGTTGAATGATCTCAATGAACATGGTGGGACGGTCCTGGATGGGCCGGGTGAAGATCTGCAAGAGATATCCTTCGTCATCGCGGTCCACAAGGATACCGAGTTCGTGAATGGCTTTCATGTCTTCCTTGATCTTGCCCACGCGGTCGGGAAGCATCTCGTAATATGTATCTGGCACACGCAGGAATTCCACACCGCGAGAACGGAGCTTATCCACCGTTTCGAGGATATTGCCGGTGATGATGGCAACATGCTGCGCACCGGGCGTGAGATAGTAATCGAGATATTCTTCGATCTGGCTTCTCTTCTTTCCCTCGGCTGGTTCGTTGATCGGGAACTTGACGCGTCCATTGCCGTTCTGCATCACCTTCGACATGAGTGCGGAGTATTCGGTGGAAATGTCCTTGTCGTCGAAGTGCATCAACTGGCGGAAGCCCATCACCTGATGATAGAAGTTCACCCATTGGTTCATTTTTCCAAGCTGCACGTTGCCGACAATGTGATCGATGGCGGCGAGACCTGCAGAGTCTGCTTCGTATTTGATAGGTTTATAGGTGGGAGCGAAAACGCCTTTGTAATCGCCGCGGTCTACAAAGACATGGAGCGTTTCTCCATAGGTGTAAATGGCAGACGTGCGGTAGATGCCAAAGTCATCTTTCTCTTCGCGCGGTGTCCATGCTGATTTGCCGCCGCGGCTCGTGGTGGACTGCCAGGCTTTTTCCACATCGTCCACTTCCATGGCGATCACTTTGACCCCATCGCCGTGGACCATGTGATGCGCGGCGATCTCATGTGTGGGGGAATAGGCGGCAGAAACAACAAACCGTGCCTGCCCCGATTCAAGTACATACGAAGCAAAAGCACGGTTGCCGGTTTCGAGCCCGGAGTAGGCGACAGGTTTGAAGCCATACGCCTTCCACCAGTAATACATGGCGTGTTTGGCATTGCCCACATAGAAATGAACATGGTCAATGGATTTGATTTGCAGGAAATCCGCCTCCTCGGTCATGGGGCGGGACTCAGGTTTGGATACAGTCGTGGCCATTCAGCCTCCTTTGGTTGGGTTAATCGCATTTTACGACAAAGGAAGTCTTATTGCAAACAAACAGGCTCATCTCATGTTTATTTTGAGATGAGCCTGTAATTCAGACCGTGTGATTTGCTCGATTTACGGGCAATACTTGATCGGCATCCCAAGGACGGAACCGTTGGGATAGGAGGATGTGTTCCCTGAATTGTCCTTGGCGAAGAATTGGTATTGGAATGTCCCGTTCTGTGTGCCCAGCTCACCTGCGGCTTCGGTGGCAATGGCATAGTTGAAGCCGTAGACGCCTCCCGATGCGTTGTCATTCGGCGTGACTGTATGCCAGGTGCCCGTGTAACCTCCATCGCCAAGATACCGGTAACTCAGCCAGACGGAACTGATCCCTTTACCCGCATCTGTGACGCGGATCGCAACGGAGATCGTATCGCTCGTGCAATTGGACGGGTATGAAAGCTCAGAGACGAGAGCAACCGGGCTGCCCATTAACGGTCCGTTTCCGGCGAGGGCTGTTGGGGTGGGAGGTGCCGCGACCAACGGCAGGCTGGCTGTTGACCCAACCGTGTGACCTGTGGATGCGGAGATCCAGCAATTGGTGGAGCCGGTCAATACGTACCACCAGCTATTATCGGTATTGTGACCGACCAATGTCACATACGTTCCCTGGGCAAAGGATGTTATCTTGTCGTACACGGTGCCGGGTCCAGAGCGACAATTGGCGCCTACATCCACCACAAAGAACGTGCCGTTCGGCGTAGCGGTGACCTGTGAAACGGTGGGCAACGGGGGCGCAGATGTGGCTGTATTGGCTGGCGTCGGCGGCTCGGTGGTGACAGTGGATGTGGCAGTGCTGCTGGACTGACCTGCCTGTTCGGTCCCTGCCAAGGCGGTCACGGTCAGCGCGGCCGCTTCATACGGATCGGGTGTCGCTGTCTGACTGGAGGGAAGGTTGCATGCCATGCTTCCTAGAAATAGAACGAGAGTGGCGATAATGATGGGTCTTCTGGCTTTCACTTGCAGAACTCCTTTAAAGGTATGGTCGCATAATTGTATGGTTAGGCGTGAAGAATGCAACTATCCAAAAGTCCTGAAGGAGATGCGCACAGGTTATGGTTTGGGGTGGGTGATGAAGAATTGCCAGATCAGGTTGGTTGCAGAGATGGTTTGGGTTGGCTGATCGCCTCCGGGCCACGCCGGACCATCACTGCCCGGCCAGGCATGTTTCCCGCCGACGATGGTGTACAACTCCACTGCTGTTCCATTGGCGCAGTTGGAATACGTGTCATGCTGGATATCTTCGAACGATTCTGTCTTTGGGGTTTTATTGCACTGATCGATGTTCAGCCAAAAATCGATGGAATCTTTGACAGATGTAAACGGAATATTCACAAGCGAATCAGGACCAACCCCGCCGTTGTAGCCGACATGCGCATCATCGGTGCCGTGAAAATGGATCACGGAGACTGGCTCCGTAGGATTGCAACGCAGATAATTTTGTGTCCCGGCAACCGGAGCGATCGCGGCGAACAGATCTGCCGCATCACAGGCGAGGCGATAGGAAAAGATCGCACCGTTCGAAAGCCCTGTCGCATAGATGCGCTTCGAATCGATCCTGTAGGTCGACTGAACTTCAGCAACCAACGCGCGGATAAAGCCGACATCGTCAATTTGGTTCGTTACCGCATAGGCACAGCATGTTCCGCCGTTCCAGGTCAGCAATTTATCCTCATGTCGGCCGGTGCCGTTGGGGTAGGCGACGATGAAGCCCTGTTCATCAGCCAGTGCGCTGAATCCGCTTGTCTTCATTTGAGTGTTGGCATTGCCTCCGCCGCCGTGAAAGTCCAGCACCAGCGGAACAGGCTGATCGCTTGTGTAGGATGGCGGCACGTGCAGGATGTATGTGCGCTCGATGCTATCATGTGTCAGTGAGTACGATATGTCTCCTGAATTGGATGGCGCAGTTCGGACACAGGCAAGAGTTGTAGTGAAGAGAATGGTCAATATGAAAATGAGTCGGTATCCATGGTTCATGATTCGATCCTCCAGATGGAGGAATGGTACATGCAAACGATTACCCCCGTTTTATCCAATGGTAAACAGGTTGTAAAATACCGTTCACTGACCTGCCAGGTGTTCGTCAATAAATGCCTGCCAAACAGGGAAGTCTTCCGGGTTCCACATCTTTTCCATGATCGGGATTGCGTCTTCCTTTTTCCACCCTGACCGCAGGACGCGGTACATCATAATGAAGGCGCTCGCACGGTAATTGGCTTCGCAGTGGACATGGATCTTTTTGCCAATGTGCGCGTCCATTGCATCCATGAATTGTGTCAGCGCATCTGATTCAGGTGCCCGCCATGTGACCGGGATGTTGATGTATTCCATGCCCAGAGAGTTTGCCAGTTCACCTTCATTGGGGATGGCAATTTTCACGTCGTGCGGCGCAAGATTGATCACCACTTGTACGCCTGCATCTGCAATATCCTTCATTTGTTCGGCGGTGGGCATGCCGCTGCTGGATAGCGTATCTGACAGAAATTGATAATGATAAATATCGTTCATTATGGTTTCAATTTTGCTCTGAGGAGTGTTTTTTTTTGCGACCGAAGAATTTCACTCACCGTGTCAGAGATTCTTCGCTTTGCTCAGAATGATATGACTATTTCACTTGTACAACGGTTCCATTCGTCATCTTTTGCAGGTCTTCGGTCTTCAGTTCGAAGATCGCGTTGGGAGTTCCCGCCGCTGCCCAAATGGTTGGATAGCGCAGGAAATCCTCGTCGATATAGGTTTCCATTTTCTGGACGTGACCGACGGGTGGCACGCCTCCAATGGCAAAGCCGGTCACGGCTCGCACGAAATCGGCATCGGCACGGCTGATGTGTTCTCCGGCGTATCCACTGATGCGCTTCTCGTCGACGCGGTTCGCGCCGCTCGTCAGGACAAGGATCGGCTTGCCCGATTCCTTGCCTTTGAAGATCAACGACTTCACGATCTGACCGAGTTCGCACCCGGCCCGGTCGGCGGCTTCCTGCGCGGTGCGTGTCGACTCGGTGTGTTCGATCACGGCATAGTCATACCCGAGTGATTTGAGCTGGTCCTGAATTTTTTGGGCGGAAGAGGAGAGTGACATGGAGAGTGGGTAAAGAAGTAGACAGGTCTACAGGTATATGCGCGTCTACTTTTGGATATGTACACATATACCAGCCGATAATATTCCGCCGATTATATCAGGACAATTTCCGCGTGTATTGGATCTGCCACAACACGCGCCACGTTTGCCCTCCGTCATCGGAGCGCTCCCAGTTCCAGTCGAACCGGTTGGACTCGATGTTGTACCAGACCATGCGCTGCTTGCATGCCTCCCCGCGCACCACCGCATCACGGACAAGGACCATCCTTCCCCCGTCGAAGCCACCGGTAAAATCAAGATATGTTCCGTTGTTATCCACCCAGGTCTGGCACCAACAATCCCGCTCCGGGTCGTACACAGAGAAACTGAATCCATGCAGGTCAGGCGCGAGGAAATTCTCCTGTATCACCTTGTCATCCAAAATTCGTGTTACGTGGTTGGTACCGGTGCCGTCTTCACCCCAACGTACCTCCCATTCGCCGAGCCAGAAATCGAATTGTTGTTCAGGTCCGATATTCATATACATCTCCTGGTTGTCCCACTGTCACAATGACGGATATGGGAGCATAGAGTATTTTATAATCTAGCATAGTCTGCAACATTCCATCTCACACTCTGGAACTGTTTTTGGAGGAGCATGTCTGACCAGCAACGAAAGATCTACCAAACCGATGGGGACCGATACGAAGCCCTGGTTTCACGCGAAGACCATCAAGGGAATATCCCGCGCGCAATCGATGAGATCCTCAATGTAAACGGACTTGATGTGCTCGACCTCGGTGCAGGCACAGGGCGGCTCACGCTTATGCTCGCGCCGCGTGTCAAATCCATACGTGCGTTCGACGCCTCTGCCGAAATGCTGCGGGTGTGCCATGAGCGCCTCATCGCCAGCGGATTCTCGAACTGGCAGGTGGATGTGGCGGACCATCGGCAATTGCCCATTCCAGACCATTCTGCCGATCTTGCGGTTTCCGGCTGGAGTGTTGCCTACCTGGCCGTCTGGCACCCGGAGACGTATCGTGCCGAACTCGAAACATGGATGAACGAAATGAAACGGGTATTACGCCCGGGTGGATCGATCCTCCTGTTTGAGTCATTGGGCACGGGCAATGAGACTCCGATCCAGCTTGAGCACTTGAAAGCATACTACCCCTGGCTCGATGAGGCGGGTTTCCAGCATAAGTGGATTCGCACCGACTATCGGTTTGCATCGGTGGAAGAAGCAGAAGAGTTGTCCCGCTTCTTCTTTGGTGATGAGCTGGGCGACAAGGTAAAACAAAATGGCTGGATGGTCCTGCCGGAGTGCACGGGTGTCTGGTGGAAAATTATCTAGGGAGTCAAAATAACCTGGATATGTCATTCTGAGGAGCAGAGCGACGAAGAATCTCTGATTTGCCGGGAGGGTTTCAAACGGGAGGAGAGATTCTTCGCTCCCGCTGGTCGCTCACACCGTCCAAAGAGGGTCCTTTGGAGAAGGACATACCACTACATTGCATACAGACCATTAGTCTTTCCCGCAGCACTTAGGTGTCCAACGGCAAAACCTTCAACGGCGTAAGGCGTTTGGCTTTTGCACGTTCATAGTCTTCGAAGACATTTTTATAATCAGAAGCTTCATAACGGCTGAAGAGTTCGGCAATCGGATTGGGTAGTTTGCGGTAGGGGGATACCTGTAGCTCCTTCAACAGAATATCGATGTACTGTTGAAAGCGCGTGCTGACCGCGCACGAGCGTGCGTTCTCGAATTTGATGTTCTCACGTTTCCAGTTTCGAACCTGTTCGACACTGCGTTCCATTTCTTCCACAGATGGAAGTTCGAGCTCGCCGCGTAAATAAACGCACAGCCATTGTGTGCCGATCTCCACTGTGGGGACGTGCATGTATCCATGATTGAAACCGGCGAAGGCTAGGCGCGGAATGCGCGGGTGAAGCAGGTGGCGGTAAAGTTGTGGTCCATCCTTTTCGGCTTCCAACAGGATACGATACGGATCAGGGAGGAACGGGAAACTAGGCGGGAGGTAACCCGTCGATAAAACGACCATATCACATGGGATGACAGTCCCATTCTTCAGCCGGACCGAGTCATGCGAAAAGCATTCGATCTCGGAGCGATACGGCAGGATTTTTCCCTCTGCAACCAGTGGATAATAACTTTCGGGCCCCAGCGCGCCAGACGAGCGAAAGTCCATCAATATCTTGTGCTCAGGGATGAGAGTCCTCAACCTCTCCTGTGCTGCCTGGTCTTTTCCTTTTCCGGTTCGTTTGAGTTGATACAACACGATCGATTGGATCATGTCCCAGAAACCGGAAATGACAAACCTGAGCTTGGTATGCAGGAAACGTTCCGCAGCCGTGGGCTGTGCCCAACTGGTCATCATCACGTTGCCAAAGCGGGTGAATAACGCATAGGTGAAGTGTGCCCCCAGGATCCATTCGGGGATCAGCCAGCTTGCCGCGCGGAAGACATGGTGAACTTGCGCACTTCGTTCTGCGGCGAGAGTGGCCATATCCAACGCACTTTTGCCATAGCCAACGACGACAACGCGCCTGCCATCGAATACATCCAGCGATGTGATGTTGCGCTCTGAGACAATGGCACCTTTGAACTGTTCCTGATCGAGAAAGCGCGGCATGTTCTTGCCATCGGTATATTGCCCGGCTGCCAACAGCACATACGAAAACGATTCCTCCTGAACACCCTGGCTGTTTTTATAACGCAGGAGCCATCCATCCGCTTCCTCCTGCATGGCAAGGATCTCATGGTTGAGGCGAACATCGAGCTTGTGGTGGTGAACCGCCTCGGTGAGATACCGCATGATCTGTTCGCCGGTAGGATGCAGGTCCGGTCGAAACGACCAGTCAAAATCGGAGAGGCGATATTGAGTGTAGATGTTCTGCAGGTGCACCCCGGGATAGGCCGTTGCCCACACGCCGCCGATCTTCTCGTGCTTTTCAAACAGGACCGGGACAAACCCGTTCTTTTGGAGGATGTTTGCCGCCGCAATGCCGGAGATGCCGGCGCCGATCACCGCGATCCGTGAACCTTTTGAGATGCTCATGATCACTTGCTCCTTCTACCGCTAAACATAAATCAAGCACCCACTGTAGTGGTGGATACTTGATTCCTCACTGAGTTGTTCAGTATTGGATTGTACGAAGGAGACGACCTGATTACATCCCTCCCGGGGAGTAGATTTCGATCCCCTTGCGAAGGCTTTTGATTGATCTATGTTTGCTTTCGGAACCTGTTCATAGCGGCCCGCACCAGCCCAACCAGGACCAGGGCAATGCTGGCAAAGGCAAACGCCCATTTGAGAGAACCAACGATCATGGTCAACCATGCCATCACTGCAGGTTTGGCTGGGTACATGGCGATCATGGAGACAACTCCTATATTTTCGAGCAGGTCGAAGAACCATGCGCCCACCGGCATCACGTTCCATTTCATCATATTACTTTCGGGCTTGAAGGCTCGCTGGAACAACCACGAGATGAGCAGCCCATAGAACAACATATAGACAATAGGATAGAGGATATCGGCGGTCAATTCGATCTTGAGATAAATCGCCCGCCCTGCTGCACCGTATTTATCCATCATCTCGAAGGCTTTGGCGGGGGTGTAGAAGAACATCAGATCGAGCGGCATCACGCTGTTATTGGCTGCCAGTGCCATGATCGCACTGGCGACCGGCATGATGTATCCCATCATGAGGACATCGGCGATGAATAAAAGGATGACACGCCAGCCGGTTGTCCAGGCGTGGAATTTTTGTGAGAGCGTGTTGAGCATAGTGAACTCCTTCGTCAATGATAACGCCCCGAAGGCTTCATGGTCTTTAAGAAATTAAAGCCGTAACTCTTTCAAAGGACATGTCACCCTGAGAGAGCGTTCTTCGCGACCGAAGGGTCTCGAACTTCAAGCGTAGAGACCCTTCGCTAGCGCTCAGGGTGACACAATTACGGTATTTATTTTTTAAACTTCATCAAGCCTTCGGGACGTCCTTACAAACACCGTTATTTGATGAACGCTTCGCTTTGCGTCACAAGTGAATCGAGA
>CAZKSG010000031.1:0-30433 GCA_964555335.1 uncultured Anaerolinea sp. | reverse complement strand
CTGGGGCAAACAGGCAGAGGTATGCAACCAGTATGTACGCAAAGGCTCCAAAGTGTTGATTGAGGGCAGACTCACCCCTGATAAAGCCACCGGTGGACCTCGCATCTGGACCAAACAGGATGGCACTGCCGGCGCTTCCTTCGAAGTGACGGCCGGTACTGTGCGCTTCCTATCTTCGCGTGGCGAGGGTGGCGAAGGACCGATGATGGGCGGTATGGAAGGCGCAGAGATCCCTGCAGAAGACGATATCCCGTTCTAGTTGATGTTCGTGGGGCCGACAAGTCTCACCGTCCGGACTTGTCGGCCTCCTCGATTTGTACGTGATAGGACTGTATTATGACAACACCTGCTCAACCCGCTCAACCTGCTGGACCGAAGATCAACATTCCCGAGGGGACCGAACCGGCCTACGCCAATTTGGCCCGCATTTCACATTCTCCTGCCGACATTGTGATCGACTTTGCGCAAATTCTTCCCGGGGAAAATACAGCCAACATTCGTTCACGTGTGGTGATGACCCCATTAAGTGCAAAGTTGTTGATGCGTGCTCTCACCGAAAACCTGGCACGGTACGAAGCCGCGTTTGGCGAGATCAAAGTGCCGGGGAACAGTTCGCTTGCTGAGAATCTGTTTCGTCCGTATCATCCTCCTGATCCTCCACAGGAATAGACGGATACGTCCATTTTAGAAGAAAAGAAACGCTTATGCATAAACTTGAAAGTATTGCCAACAAGATCCGTGAACGGTTTGATGTTCTTACCGCCATGCGAGACCAGGCATTGACCCAGGCACGTGCCCTGACACGCGCATGTTCGCTGGCCATTCGCGCTGTACACAGGGATGATAAGGAAGGGATGGAGTATCAACTTGCCGAGGCAAGTCGTCTTGCCGACAAGCTTCGTAATGAACTCGCACCTTACCCTGATCTCTATTTTGCCGGGTATACACAGGATGCGCTCAAGGAGTTCGTGGAAGCGAATGTCACTTGCGCGTTGATCCAAAATCATCCGCTTCAGACCCCTGAGGACCTGCATGTCGAAGAAGCAACTTATCTTAATGGATTAGCGGAAGTGGTTGGTGAACTTCGCCGCCGAACGCTTGATATTTTGCGTTCCGGATACTCGGAGGAGGCTGAACGCCTGCTTGGTTATATGGATGAGATCTATTCAGTTCTGGTAACCATTGATTACCCCGATGCCATCACCAATGGATTGCGTCGTCAAACCGATCTGGCGCGCGGCATTATCGAAAAGACGCGCGGGGATGTGACATCCAGCCTGCGCGGCGAACAACTCACCCAGGCCATCCGACAGTTAAGCATGGAACTGAACGGGATGGAATCTGAGATCGAGGATGAGGGTGGCTTGACCTTCCAGGAAAACGATGAAGAGTAGGCAATGGCGCGTGCAGGACATAAGTATCCGCTGATCGTGTATCAGCATATGCTGAATCGCTGGTGGCCTGCCATGATCACGATCGGGTTGGTCATGTTCGCACTGGCCTACAGTGAGTACATCGATCCATTGGCGCAATTCCTTCCGTGGCGTTGGCAGTTGTTTGCTGCCGTTGGTGTGCTGGCGATCTTTGTGGGATTATTCTTTTTAGTCATTAAGCAATTTGCATACGTACAGCCTCTTTCCAACTCGTTGAAACTTGTCACGCCTTTTATGCGTTTCAACATTTCCTACAAGCGCATCCGAAAGACGGTCACCACGGAGATGCATTATCTTTTTCCGAAGAAGGGCATGTCTGGTTGGGTGCAGGACATCTTTGCACCGTTAGCCACCAAAACGGCATTGGTGATCGAATTGAGTGGATATCCGGTCTCGCCACGATTGTTGCACTTGTTCTTTTCGAGATTTTTTTTCAAGGATAAAACACCCCATTTTGTCATCCTTGTCAAAGATTGGATGAAGTTCAGCTCTGAATTGGAAAGTATGCGTACTGGGGTGGATCCCAACCCGCCCGGGCAGAAGCGAACGCCTACTTCCATCCTTTCCCGATTGCCACAGAAATGAATATCTATTTTGCGTGTTCAATCACCGGCGGACGAGAGTTTGAATCCGTGTATCAAGTAATCACACAGGCGTTGTCAGAGGATGGACATGTGGTACCCACAGCTCATTTAGCCGAAACAGGCATAACGACGCAGGAAGCGGTGATCGAGCCGTTCGACGTGTACCAACGCGATGTAAATTGGATCCGTGCCTGCGATGTGTTAATCGCTGAGGTTAGCGTGCCATCGCATGGTGTAGGCTATGAAATTGGTTTTGCATTAGGGGAGGGCAAACCTGTATTAGCCTTGTATCAACAAGGACGAAAAGTATCAAAGATGATTACAGGAAATCCCAACACGAACCTGTGTGTAATGTCTTATGAAAGTTCTGACCATGCCGTTATCTTGATCCGCGAGTTTTTATCCGATCCTTTTATTCGTGAAAAATGTCACTAAGTATCGGTTACATTCTACGATGGTGTTAATGCTCTGTATACGATAATATAAATGCGGAGACGGAACAAAGACACCTCCAAAATGCTCCTCACTGTCTCCTCCTTTGGCGAAAGCTTCCGCTGAACTAGCTCAGTTCGGCGGAAGCATTTTTAATCCAAAGGGTATCTCAAAAATAGTATAGTAACGACCTCAGTCGTTTATATAATGCCACTACAATTATTTTATTTGGTATGTCGTTTATAAGGCTTTATTTTTTGCCAACAGTGGCAGGCTCAGTAAGGATAGGGAGGACAATAAAGAAGGAACTACCTTTACCTTCCACTGATTCCACCCAGATACGCCCCTGATGACTCTCAACAATCGTTTTGACAATGGCAAGCCCAAGACCAGAGCCCTCGACTTCTGAATCGACATTGCTTCCCCTGTAGAATTTATCGAAGATGCGCGGCTGGTCCGCGACTGGGATGCCCGGTCCGTTATCGGTGACCTTGAGGATCAATTGATCTCCCTCCGCCTGAATCGAAATCTCAACATCGCCATTGGGATGGGAATATTTGATTGCATTGCCCACAACGTTATCCATGACCTGACGGAGCCGAATGGGGTTGGCACGCAGAGCGGGCAGTGATGGACCAATATCTGTTTTGATCGTCAAATGCTTTGCCTTGATCTGCCCTTGCAGAATGTCAAGTGTATACCGCAGGATGCCTTCGAATTGGATGAACTCGCGGCGTGTGTCGAACCCGGCCTCGATACTTCCAATATCGAGCAGGTCGTTGATTAAACCAGTGATCTGCTGGACACTATCTTGAATGCGATTGAGAAAATCATGCTGCATATCATTGAGCGGTCCTGCGCGTTCGACAAGTTCGGTGTACCCGATTACCGATGTCAGTGGAGAGCGCAGGTCATGTGAAACGGTATGGACAAACTCACTGCGGATGCGATCCATTTCTTTGAGGTAAGTGATATCCTGCATGGTGAGGGCGAACCCTACATCATGGATGGCAGTCAGCTGGGCATTCCCCACCCGTCCATCTGCAAAACTGACTTCATGATATTGCAATGGGTCGTTATGGTCTGTGCGAGTGAGCAGCGACCGAAGGTCGGGGTGTGAGATCACATCCAATACTGGTTTTCCTACCACGGTCTTTCCATCGAGTCCGAAGGCGCGACACATGGCCGGGTTGATCAGCAGAATATTATTCTGTTGATCGAGGATCATCACGCTATCGTGGATGTTCAGGAATACCATCTCCAGCCGCGACCGTTCAGCTTCCGATATTTGAGCGCGCTTCTGCAAGGTAGCGGTGGTGCGCTTGACCTCGCGTCGCAGCCAGTCGCCAACACGATGTGCATTCTTGAGGCTGGTCTCAATAGAATCGACGATATCTGACGTACGCAGAGGGGGAACAAGAAATCCACTTAAGCCAAGGCGCAGAACACCTTTGATCAGTTCTGGTCGTGCCTGTGAAGCGTAAACCAGTACAGGGATGGTCGGGAATCGCTCGAGTAATTCCTTGGCGATCTTCAACCCATCATGACCGTTAAATGTCTCGCCGATCAACAACAGGCTTGGCACCGACTCCTGAAGGATCTTTGCCAGCGCCTGGGTATCTTTAGCAATGGCTGTATCGTATTTGCCAGAGAGCAGAGCCCGCTCCATTAAATTCAGGATGGCGGGGTCTTCCAGCGCGAGCAGGATGAGATCAGGCTTCGACATAGAGTATGGTGAGATTTTACTGCTTTTTTAAGTTTATTGGTACAGGAGGTACTGTTCTTTCTGCAGCGCGGGCCATGCGTCCCAGGGCGGTACGCGCTGTCTTCAACGCTTCACGTTGGTGCTCCGATAGATTTCCGGTCATTTCTGTCAATAACAAATCCAGCGGGTATGTTGCCGCTTTCAGATCTTCGGCAATGGCACCCCGCAGGGATTCGAGCAGGGCATTTTGACGTTTTTCACTCTCTCTTGATGTTTGCACCATATTGTTCAAGGCACGGAACAAACGGGCGTTCACCAATGAAATGGATGCGTAATCGGCCACAGCTTCAAGCAAGGTCTCTTCGATCTTTTCAAACGGACGCATCTCTTTGCGCACAGCCACCAGCATGCCGATGACCTCCTTTTGGATCTTGATCGGTACCGCGCAGGCCGCCCGCCCAAAATTGGCGATCCGGAATTTGAGTAGCGGCTCACCCGAAATGGACAGGGACTCACCAGAAAGGGCCACCAACCCGCTGACACCGTCATCCAAAGGCATGTTGATCTTCTTGCCCCATACATCAGGCAATCCGTGGTGAGCCACCAGAAGAAAGTTCTTGGTTTCATCACTACGAACCAAAAGCCAGGCAATGTTCGCATCGGACGCTTGAACGGCACCATCCACGATCTTTTGAAAGAGGGCACGCTGTTCCGTAATGGATATGACCGCCTTGCCAATGTTGATGATGGCTGTCAACTCGCGTACCTTGCGCTGAAGCTCGTGATTCGTTTCGCTTAGTTTCACATCGAGTCGCTGGCGGTCGCGCACCTCATGGACACGTCCCAGCACACGTTCGACCGCCGAGACCACCTCTGCATCACGGGCTGGCCATAAAATGTAATCTGCAGCGCCGAGCCGGAACGCCTGAATGATATCCTGTTCCTGACCCTTGCTGGCAATCACCAGCAGAGGAGTGTTCACACCCTGCGATGAAAGCGCGATGAGTAAATCCTTGGCGCTCAGGCCAGGGAGATTCAAATTTGCAATGATCAGATCGGGGGGAGCCTGGACCGAATGTTTGATGGCAGAAGTTGCGTCCGATACAACATCCACCTGGTAGCCAACAGACTTCAACGCCTGGCGTGCGATCAAGTCGCTGATCTCAGGGTCATGTTCAACAAGCAGGATTCGATCCCCGGAAGATGCCATACACTCGCTTTCAGGTAGGTGAATTTGTTCGATACGCAAAGAAATTGTAACACTCTTTACAATCAAATCGAGTTTACGGGTGGCTATCATACTTGAAGGTGGCAATGAAAACTCTGCCCGAAAAGTCCTGTATCGGGCAGAGTTTTAGTCCGGTTTTCTTGAATTAATTGAGTTTGAAAACTGGATGGGATTTTCCAGTCACCAGTCCACGGTGATTCGTAATAGGCTTTTCGGGTCCGAACGGGGCCAGAACCTGCTCCATTTTCGAGGAGAGGACTCCAAGCTGACGCAGGACCTCGACCACTACCGCCGGGCGGACGCGGTTTGTAGATTCGAGTCTGCTGCCCATGCGCGAGGCGTCACCATCGGAAACTTTGAGCGAAATGCCAATACCAGGAGAGTTTGGGCCAAGGACATCTGGCAGCACACCAACGATCTGGTAACCTTCCGCGCCTCGCTTACAGACGATCTTCCCTTGGCCTGCCTTCATCAACTGTTCATCGAACTCGCCGAACCCGCTGACCATTTCGGGATGACCCGTCATCGCTGATGTGATCTTGCGGCAGGCGGAGGCCCGGGTTTCCGATACTTCATCCGGGTCACAGAAGCGCGCAAACGCGTAGGCTGAGTTATACAACGGAACCGCAAAGTTCGGTGCGGAGCAGCCGTCGATTCCAAGTTCTACTTCTTTGATGGGCAACCGGCACATCTCGGCAAATGTGGCGAGAATATCCTGCTGGATAGGATGATCGATGTCGAGATAGTTCTCGAGCGGGAGTCCGCGCATCTTCGCATGTGCCAGCATGGCAGTATGTTTGCCTGAACAGTTATTGTGATTCGTCTGTGGCTGTTGATCATGAACGATTAATTTTTTTAACTCATCCACGTCGCCAGGCAGGTGAGTGCCGCATTGTAGGTTGGATTCTTCAATGCCGACCTTATTTTGCAGTGCGATCACGGCCTGCACGTGCTTATCGCTACCCTCATGTGATGCACAAGCCAGGGCCAGTTCGTGCGGCGTGAATTTGAAGTGTTCCACGCCACCGCGTTCAACGAAGGGCAGCACCTGGAAAGGCTTTGCACTTGAGCGCAAAAAAGCGACCGTTTGCGGGTCGCCATAAGATGCAATCAATGTCCCTTTCGAATCGACAACAGCTATGGAACCATAGTGAACCGATTCCACGATCTGTCCACGAGTGACTTCAAAGAGTGGCTGGAAACCCACTATTCCTCCAGCAAGTGATGTGAGGATGGATGGTAATGACGGATGTAGTAGTGATGAAGCCCGAAGCGCAGACGTTGCAGGTATTGTTTCTGGCGCGCGGCTGGTGCTTTGAAGTCTTTGAGGACTGCATCCGCAAGTTTATCTGTGGCGGGATTGGCAGTTTTCTTCTTGGCGAGCTTATCCACCTTGTCATAGATGTGTTTGAGGATGTCGATCTGATTACGGACGATCTGTTGCGTGACCACACCGCCGCGGCTACTGACGATGGTATAGCCCTTATAGTCAGGTTCCTGTAGGATCTTCAACGTCTCGATCCATTCAGGCAGATCAGCGTAGGCGAGGAAGGGAGGCTGTCCCTTGAGGATCGCATCGCCAACGAAGACAACCTTTTCCTCGGGCAGCGTCACCCAGATCGCACCTGAAGATGGACCCGGGCGGCTCTCAAGGATGACAGGCGTATCACTCCAATGGATGGCGATCTTTTCAACGAAGGAGATCTCAGGTGGTGCCCAGCGAACACTGCCCAGCCCCGGGATGGATTCCCAGTTCGCACCGGTTTCATCGCCCTGGGCCTTGAAGGTGTTTGGGCGGTTGCGGAAGGCCTGGGCGGTCTTTTCATGGGCAATGACCGTGCAATCCATGGCGCGGACGCCTAGTGTACGGTCGGGGTGAGCGTCGAGATTAATCAGCACACGTTCAGGGCCATTACCCATGCCCATCAATGAAGCACGCCAGGTGCGGCCATCTTCCGGCGATGGAGGCGCGTCGATCTGGATTAACCCGCGCGGCTGGATGATGACTCCCAGCGTGACCCCGAGATATCGCTCTTCGATATATACATTCTTTGCAATTGCATCCATTGAAAATTACTACTCCTGTTGAAGGTAAGATTCACCTTTAATTTATTCTATATTTTCCGCCAATTGTTGGGCGGTTGCCACCGGGAATGTAAAGTGGAACGTCGCACCGCTTCCGGTATCGCTTTCCACCCAGATATGGCCGCCATGTCCCACCACAGCTAACCTGCAGAAGGCGAGCCCAATGCCCAAGCCGCCAGCTTTGCTGTTGCCGCGCAGGCGGGTGAACTTATCGAAGATCCTATCCTGTTCTGCAAGTGGAATGCCGGGGCCGTTATCCTTGACCCACATGTGCACCCAATCACTTTCTTCGCTCGCACCCGCCTCGATCACCCCGGAGACAGGTGTGAACTTGCTGGCATTTTCCAGCAGGTTGATCAATACACGTCGCGCCATGTCTTCATCCACCCAGATGGCAGGGAGCGAGTCGGGCAGATTGCTGGTCAACTTTTGACGGCGTCCCTCAGCGACTGGCATTACATCATGGACGGCGTTCTTAATCAAGTCAAGAGCATCCACCACTTTTTGGTCTGCCACCGGTTGGCCGGATTCGAGCCGATTGACATCAAGCAAAGAACTGACCAGACGTTGAATGCGATCAGTGGAATTCTCCGCGATCTTTAAAATGGAAAGGACCGTTTCCTTGTCGTCCTCTGGTGCCATACCATATAGCACATCGAGGCTCGAGACGATATTGGCGAGCGGTGAACGCAGGTCATGATAGATCATCGCGGTCAGGTCTTCGCGCAGGCTGTCGAGTTCCTTGCGTTCAGTAATATCACGTATGATCCACTGAATCGAATCAGTTTCATCGAATTCTACGCGGCGTGCATAAACCTCGATTGGCAGATGGGTTTCATCCTGTCGATGGAGGGATGAATCGTAAGAACAGGTACGATCCTCGCGCAGGGTCTCGAACTCCATGCCGGTCCGGTTCCAGTTCACTTCATGGATTTGGTCGATGGTCAGCGTGTGAAGTTGTTCGTTGGAATAACCGCTCAACAATACTGCCTGACGATTTGCTTCGATGATGCGTCCTTCCCAGTCGGTGATCAGCATTGGGTCGATGCTGTCTTCGAAGAGCTCGCGATAACGCTGGTGGGCGGCCTGCAATTTCTCGAACAACTCTGCATTTTGAATGGTTGTCCCTGCTAATCCACCAATACCCGTCATTACCAATAATGCATCGGGGTCGAAGGATTTGGCGACGGGATTGATCGCTTCGATGATGCCGATCACCCCAGTAGGCGATTGGATCGGCGCAACGATGATTGCCTGCATATCGATGCTCCCGAACCTGTCAGCTTCACTGAATTTTTTCTCCTGGTTAATATCAGGTATGACGATGCCGCGTCCTTCGCGTGCGGCAACGCCAACAATGCCCTTGCCAAGCGCAATCTTCCTTCCAATGATATTGCCCGCGTTATGTCCAGCTGCAGCGCGATACACAAGCTGGTCGCCATCGATCATGCCGATGGCGACGGTCTCCACTTGCAGTGCCTGCATCGTCTGGATGAGTATGCGTTGGTATACATCATCCATGCGCAGAGACGTGTTCATGGCACTTGCCCCTTCCGCAAGGGCAGTCATGACGCGGGCCTGTCTCTGGCTTTCAGTGTAAAGGCGGGCATTCAATACGGCGACCCCCGCCTGGTCGGCAATCGCCTGCATCAAATCGAACTGTTCATCTGAAAAAGCATCGGGCTTTCCGTGAACAAGGGTCAGCACCCCCACCATTTTCTCACGTGCCAGGAGCGGCACACAGATGGCAGATTTCGCTCCCGATCGGTCTGATGCATCGTCAGGGCGCACCAGCCAACGTTCATCCTTACTCGTGTCGAGGATTAATACACCGCGGCGATTTCGGATTACCCAGCCTGCAAGCCCCTTCTCCATAGTGTCGCGCAATTGCTGCGTTGTATGCTCATGGATCTGTGTTCCATACACGATGGTAGCATCCATGGCTTTGCCTCCATCATCCAGCACGACGATGCTGCAACGCTCTCCGCCTACATTTTGTAACGCTTCATACATGACACGCTGAAGCACTGTGCGAAGATCGAGCGCCGTGGCCAATTCACGACTGACATGATAGAGCAGCTCGAGCAACGCTTTTGTGCGGTCTTTTTCCTTCGGTAGTGACATGGATCCCTGCAAGGTTGGTTTCGTTCTCATTCTGCAAACTGCAAATGAAATACGTTCCTGAACGAAGTATAGCACACCCAGTGGGGCTTGTTCCGGTCGTTTGTGTTCCCTTCTTCGCACGGCAAATTTTGAGGTCTCTTATCCGAAGCTGCCGTCCCGGTTGCCCAAAATTTCCCAATTACGCGCAATCGCGTATTGCTTCAATTTTTCATCGGGATAAACAGCTACGGGATGATCGGCATGCTCAAGGAGAGGGACATCCATCAACGTGTCGCCGTAGGCGAAATCAACCCGGGTCACACCCAGCCGATTCAGTACCTGCTCGATCTTCCTTTCACTGGCTGCAAGTTCTCCTGCCAATCCCACACGTCCGTTTTGGTATTCGACGGTCGTGCCGATGGTCTGTGCGCCGATGCGCCGGGCAAACGGTTCGATCAACGGTTCGACGACACTGCTGGCAATGTAGACATCTGCCCCCTGTGATTTGTGGTCTGTCAGCCGTTTGATCACATCTTCACGGCGTTTCTGCCACAGGTTGTGTTCCACTGCCCATTCACCGACCTGCTTCATCTTTTCGGGTGTAGCGTTTCTGACCATCTTCAAACTTTTGACCATCAAGTCCTGCCCCCATTTTTGCCAGTCTATGAGTCTCCGTTTGGCAAGGAAATATGAAGGCGCAATGGATAACATGTAAAGCTGCGCCTGGGTTTTGCTTTGGTTATGTCGCACCCAATCCACCAGCCCGATCACGGGTGAACCAGTGGTCAGTGTGCCCATCATGTCTGAAACAACGATCATACAATCTCCATTGATAGAGTAACTTAACGTTCCACGAACTCTTTTATAACCCTGTAAAACTTCCCGGGTTCCTCCACGAGCGCAAAATGCCCGGATTCTTCGAAGATCTCCAGCGTTGCATCGGGAATTTGTTTGACCATTTCCTCTGCCATTGCGACATTGGTGATGAAATCATGCCTGCCTACGATCACCAATGTGGGCACTTTGATCCTTACCAGATGTGGACGCAAGTCCATGGTGGCGGCTTCCTTGTCGTTGAAGACCTTAAGAGGCGCAATGCGTACGGGCAGATCCTTTGTCCGTTCGTGATACGCTTCGGCGCGTGCCTCGAACTTCTTGAAATAGAACTTCATTTCCTCTGCCCAAAGATGAGACATGTCTTCATCGGTCTCATATTTCCCATCCCATTCGGCTTTGAGCGCAGCAAAGGACGTTTCGAACCACGGTTCATCCTTGAATTCCTGCACGGCAGATTCGATGTCGCTGAGAAATTCACCGAAATAGGCAGATGTATCGAACAGGATCAACTTCGACAACGACTCGGGATACGTGAACGCAAATTGCTGGGCGACCATACCTCCATGCGACCAACCCATGACGATCGGTTTCTCAAGCCCCAAATGGACTCGCAGCGCCTCCACATCAGAGGCGTAGTCAGGTAACAGGTAGGCATCCCCAGCCGCAGGTCCCGAAAGACCCGAGCCGCGTGGATGGATGACAACCAACGTCACGAAATCATCGATCTGTGCAAAGTCATCCCAATCACGGGCATCCATTCCCGGTCCACCGGAGTGGACGATCATTACTGGCCCTTGCCTCGGATCGTGTAATGGATCAGGACCCCATTGAGATTAACATCGTATTCACCCGGTACAAGTTGAGACATGAGACCTCCTTGTGGATGAACCATTATATACCTGTGAAAAATTCTGTGATGAAAGGAATCATGAAATTCGGTACAATCGATTTGTGACAGAACTCAGCGATGGCGAACTGGTTGCCCGTGTGGCACGAGGAGATGAGCAGGCGTTCTTAACGTTGTATGATCGCTATGCGGCCCGTGTCCATGCTCTGACGTTTCGCATCCTTGGCGAGGAGATGCTGGCAGAGGAGGCAACACAGGATACCTTCCTCAAATTATGGAGTCGCGCCCGCCTCTACATCAACGAGCGCGGATCTTTGCTTCTGTGGTTGTTGACCATCGCCCGCCGTACCGCGTTGGATCGCATCCGGCTCGAAGCACGACGCCCAGCTTTGTCTGATTCGAAGGAACCTGATGATGCCTGGCAGTTCATCGCTGATGGACAAACCCTTTCGGACGAATCGCGCTGGCGCAGTCTCTACTTTGCAGTGCAATCGCTTCAGCCGGAATATCGGCAGGTGATCGAGTTGGCGTACTATCAGGGCATGAGTCAAAGCGAAATTGCCGAAGTGCTGGGCTGGCCGCTGGGAACGGTCAAGACCCGCGTTCGTACGGCCATGGAATTATTACGTGCCAGATGGAATCAGGAGTAAATACAAATCCATGCAGGTCGGCGTATATATAGTAGGAGCAGTGTAAATGGTGCAAGACGAACATTCCTTGTTGCGGGAAAGCATTCCGGCATATGCCCTTGGCACACTGGATGTGGGGGAAGTTGCCGTGCTTGAAGCTCATCTGCATACTTGCGAATCCTGCCGGGAAGAGTTAACCAGATACCGCTCCCTTAGCGATGGCTTGTTGACGGCAATGCCTCCGCGCCTGCCCTCACCGGTGCTTCGTAAACGGTTACAGGGTCAATTGCCCTCCGCAAGAAAAACAACTCGTCCACGTTTGGCATGGTCGTTCGGCAACCTGACTCTTGGAGTGGCCCTTGTGTTGCTTCTGTTCATGAACTTGTTTTCGTTCATTCAGATGCGCCAGATCCAGAGTCAACAGGCCGCCATGCTCAAACAGTTGAAGACCAATCAGTTCGCCTTGTCCATGCTGGCGTATCCGAGCACACAGGCTTATGCAATTTCCGCCGATGATTTATCAGGTTCGGTATTGCTTGATCGGGAACGAAATACAGTGGCGTTGGTGATGTGGCATCTCCCTGAACTCAGCGAGGAGCAGACCTATCAGGCATGGCTTATCCAATCGGATGGAAGTCGTGTCAGTGCTGGGGTGTTTCGCCCACAGGCAGATGCATCCTATACTACCCAGCCCATTTATCCAAAGCAGGATGTCTCCAATTTTATCGGTGTGGGTGTCACGGTTGAGCCTGCAGGCGGAAGCGACCAACCCACAGGACCACGCATGTTCAGGGTGAATTTCTAACGGCTCGTTCCTGCAAAACGGGGGATGATACAATCGTTTTATGGGCACACTCTATCTTGTTGCAACTCCAATTGGCAATCTCGAAGACATGTCGCCACGCGCGGTGCGCGTTCTAAAAGAAGCAACTCTCATCGCGGCAGAGGATACGCGTCATACCGGAAAACTTCTCAAGCATTTCGAGATCGAAACGCCGCTCACCAGTTACTTTGAACATAACAAACTCAATAAACTTGATTTCATCCTGGATAAACTCTCCACTGGAGATGTGGCGTTGGTCTCAGATGCAGGGACGCCAGCGATTAACGACCCCGGCTATGAATTGGTGAAAGCTGCGCTCGCCTCTCACTATGACGTGCGGCCTGTCCCCGGTCCCTCGGCCCCGATCTCTGCTTTAGCGGTTTCCGGCCTGCCCACGGATGCATTCCTTTATCTCGGCTATCTTCCGCATAAGACCAGCGAACGTCACAAGAGACTCGAAGAAATTCAGAGCCAGCCGTATACACTCATCTTTCTTGAATCGCCTCATCGCGTTGTGGAATCGCTCGAAGATATTCGTTCGATCCTCGGTGATCGGAAGATTTGCGTTGCCCGCGAAATGACCAAGATGTTCGAAGAATATTGGCGTGGAAGCGTGAGTGGGGCGGTGCAGTATTTCAAATCACAACCTGCACGAGGAGAGTTCACTTTGGTGGTGGAAGGAAAGACGAAAGAGGAAAGAGGAGTGTGGACAGAAAACGAAGTACGCGCTGCCATTGAACGCGAATTAAGGGAAGAAAAATCGGCGAAGGAAATTTCTGTTTTACTCGCGGAACAAAGTGGGTGGAATAAAAAAGAAATCTATGCATTGATTAACCAGAATAAGAAATGAACGGTCCACGCAAACGCGTTCGAGAGATGGGAATTACCCCGGGTATTTTGCCAACTGGAGCATCGAATGCGATCACCGATGTGCGTGGAGTAAAAGTTGGACATGTTACGTTGATCGAAGGGGATGATATTCGTACGGGCGTGACGGCGATCCTGCCTCATGATGGAAATATATTTCAGGATAGGGTCCCGGCAGGGATCGTGGTTGGAAATGGATTTGGGAAGCTCATCGGCTTTACACAAGTGGACGAATTGGGCGAGATCGAAACACCGATTGTATTGACGAATACGTTGTCTGCTCCACGTGCAGCAGAAGCGGTGATCGATTGGACGCTGGAACAGGCGGGCAATGAAAACATTCGCAGCGTGAATCCCATCGTGGGGGAAACGAACGACGGACTCTTGAACGATATTCGCAGGATGATAGTGACCAAGGAGCATGTTTTGCAGGCAATTCAGGATGCTGCATCGGGTCCTGTTCGGGAGGGATGTGTTGGCGCAGGTACAGGGACGGTCTGCTTTGGTTGGAAGGGCGGCATTGGCACAAGTTCACGCACACTGCCGAACATACTTGGTGGGTACACGGTAGGTGCGCTGGCGCAAACGAACTTTGGTGGAGTCCTGCAAATGGATGGGATTTCGGTTGGCAAACAACTGGGTCAATATTATTTGAGGGAACAACTCGACGATGCGTCCGCCGACGGTTCGGTAATGATCATCCTTGCCACAGATGCGCCGCTCTCTGACCGTAATCTCAAGCGGCTTGCCAAACGCGGACTGGCAGGCCTGGCGCGAACAGGTGCCTCCATGAGCAATGGATCGGGAGATTACGTGATCGCGTTTTCCACAGCCAAAGAAGTGCGAAGAACTCCGGAGCGAAGCAGCCAGGTTTGGGCGTATCCTGAAGTGCCAAATGACCTTATTTCGCCGTTTTTTCAAGCGGCGATCGAAGCGACCGAGGAAGCGATCTATAACTCGTTATGCATGGCAGAGTCAATGACGGGCAATGGTGTTACAGTGAAAGAATTGCCCTTGGAAGCCGTTCTGAAAGCCGTACATCCACACAATTGAAATCGGATGTGATTTGTCCTATAATGATTCAAACTTTCGATGTGGAGGAGACGATGCTTGCTTTCATTCCCTGGCTGGTTTACCTGCACACACTGTCGGCACTGACGTTCTTCCTGGCGCACGGTGCTTCTGTCGCAATGGCGATCAAACTTCGCAAAGAGACGGATTTTGAACGCATTCGCGCTTTGCTCGACCTTTCAGCGTCGACCATCGGAGTGGTGTTCATTTCATTCCTTCTGATGGGGTTGACCGGTCTGATTATGCCTTTCATCCTGAAGATCTGGAACAAAGGCTGGGTTTGGGTTTCCATCATTCTGATGGTCGGAGTCTTTTTCCACATGGTCTTTATGAATGAAAAGAGATATAAGATTTTGCGGAAGTTGGTTGGGTTGCCTTATATGCAGGGAAACAAGGAATTTTCTGCTGAGCCCCCTGCCAGCCAGTTGGAAGTAGAAGCATACCTCAAGAAGCTGAGAGTCACAGACCTGGTGATCGTGGGCTATGCCATCCCAATGGTCGTGCTGTGGTTGATGGTGTTCAAACCATTTTAGGGAATACTTCTCAAGCCCCATGCTGAATTTGTAGAATACTCGTACAATTCCATGGAATCCACTTTGAATTGACAAGGATAAATACATGGCTGAAGATAAGAAGGAAGATAAAAAAGAAGAAAAACCAAAAGCCGAAGATAAACTGGTGGAGTCAAAACATTCCATCACGATCAAAGGCAGAGAGATCAAGTACACCGTCACAGCCGGGACAATGGTGCTGAAAGAGGAAACATCTGACCGTGAAAAGGAAGCGGAGGGGGAGAAACCGCGGGCGCAGATCTTCTTCGTCGCCTATACCCGGGATGGGGTCCGGGATCGGTCGAAGCGTCCCATCACCTTTTCGTTCAACGGCGGACCCGGCTCATCATCTGTATGGCTGCATCTGGGTGTGCTGGGACCGCGCCGTGTTGTGCTGACCGATGAAGGGGAGTTACCACCGCCTCCATTTCGACTGACCGACAACGAATACTCGATCTTGGAAGAGACCGATCTTGTTTTCATCGACCCAATGAACACCGGATACAGCCGCCCCGTGGAGGGCGTAAAGCCAAAGGAATGGCATGGCTTCAAGAAGGATATCGAGTCGGTTGGCGACTTCATCCGCCTGTACGCCACGCGCAACCAGCGCTGGCTTTCGCCGAAATTTCTGATCGGTGAAAGTTATGGCACAACCCGCGCTGCCGGGCTCTCGGGATATTTGCAGGAGCGGCATGGCATGTACTTGAACGGCATCATGCTCATCTCTGCCGTGCTTGATTTCACAACCATCGACTTCAACGTCAACAATGATCTGCCTTTCATCATGTTCCTGCCGGGATATACCGCCACGGCGTGGTACCACGATGTGTTGAAGCCGCACAAGCCGCTGCAAGCCTGGCTGCATGAGTCCGAAGAGTTTGCACTGGGCGACTATGCCAAAGCGCTACTCAAAGGTGCTTCGTTGACCAAAGAGGAACGTGCCGATATCGTGAAAAGATTGTCGTACTATACAGGCGTCTCGGAACAATTCATCGACCGTTCGAATCTGCGCATCAACGACCAGCATTACTTCAAGGAGCTTCTGCGCGAACGTGGATTGACCGTCGGTAGATTGGATAGCCGCCTGCTTGGGCGTGATCGGTTGGGCGTGACCGCAACGGCTGAGTATGATCCGCTGCTGACGAACGTGATGGGACCCTACGCTGCTGCGTTCTACGATTACGTTCGCAGTGAGTTGAAATACGAATCGGACCTTCCGTACGAGATCTTGAGCGAGTTTGTTCATCCGTGGTCGTATAAAGAGTTCGAGAATAGTTACGTGCACGTGGCAGAGACTCTGCGTTCTGCAATGACCTATAACCCGTATCTCAAAGTCTTTGTGGCGAACGGGTACTACGATCTCGGCACGCCGTACTTTGCCACTGAATACACGTTCAACCATTTGGGATTGGATGAAAGCCTGCAGAAGAACATTTCGATGGAGTATTATGAGTCCGGTCACATGATGTACATTCACCTGCCATCGTTGAAGGAAATGAAGAAGGATCTCTCGAACTTCATCAAAAGCGCGATGTAAATTGAATCACTGAGACAGAGAGAATTTATAAAAAGGAAAAGTGGACAGGTAACTGCCTGTCCACTTTTCCTTTTTTTATGTCACCCTGGGCAAAGCGAAGGGTCCCTTTTTCTTTCCAGGGAAATCCTCTGGGCGAGTTTCTATGGTTCCCACTGGATATTGACCAGCGCGTACAGATAGGGCTGCCCATTGATGTATTCGATGCCGATCAGCCAGGTTCGGAAGTCCAGGTTTTGGCCGGAAGACGGTTTGTGAAGGTTGTAGTAGCGAATATTGGTATACGGCCATGGCCTGGCAAGCGGGAAGACATTGGTTAGGTTGTCGCAATAGGTTTCAAGGTTGGAATCATTGAAGACTTCCTGAAGCTTTGGTTGAATAATCTGAGCAAACGTACCAGTTTCTGGATCGGGTCCGCCACGCGGCCCATAGCCCCACGCGTAAGATGTTGTACTTATGAAGGCAGTCTTAGCGATATCGGTTGAGAATACTACAGGCGGCTCATACGCCCAGCGATGGATGCTGACCCCATGTGGCGGGCTGATCAACGATGCAAACATATCGCCGTTCGACTGATCCATACTATCCTTCAATTGTTCCAGCAACGACGCGATGCGGGTATCGGCGCAGAAGGCATCGTGTGTGACATATTCGGTCAGGTAGAAGGAATTGACCCAGCCGGTCCCTCCGCTTGGGTTTTGGACCTCCACCCACGCAGCATTGTCAGCATTGGCGGTGGATCCTGTCCTCATTACGTTGATCGCATCGGGGGCGAACGATCCAACAGAATGATAACTGACTCCTGCGCCCGATCGGATATTCAACACATCATTCGACGCGACGCCGACCACAGCGTACGGCCCCGTCAATGTGACTGGGGGTGCAAAACCTGTGGGAGCGATCAGAACGCTGTGCCAGTACAGGCTTCCATCTGCACGCTGAGTGACATAGAGGATCGCCTCTGCATTGGTATTTGAGCCCCACCCCGAGACGAATAATCCAAATGATTTGGATGGGTCGAGCCCCATGATCGCATATGGGTCCAAGCCATCCAGCAGGCTGTTTAGGTCCTTGCCGGCATTCGGTATCAATGTGACCGTCAGTCCTGTTCGCAGGGACTGAATGGCCTCGTCGGATGGGTAGGATGTTCCCTGTGACTGCCAATAGGCGAACCCGAGCGATTGGTCCATCATCGCCGGCAATGCATCAAAGTTTCGTGCATTCAACATGTTGACAAGGTTTTGTGCGAATGCCGCAGGCGTAATGACACATGGCAGCGGCGCCGTTGGCACGGGCACCATTTCGGAGCGTATATTGTTCGTCTCATCACTTTCCTGGATGGCATTTGCCGGATCGACGATTGTCGTAACCGGGTTACCGTACCCCGGGAAGAAGAGTATTGTTGTCTCACCGATTCCCAACCAACTGGGGGTGGTTTGTTCAACATTATTCACGCTCACTGAGAAGGCGGGGGCGATTGTGTTTCCGTTATTCTTGATCCATATCCGCACGCCCATCGTATCCGCCGGATCGAAGCAGCTTGTATTTTTTAGTTCGATGTGCATGCCCGTGATCGTCAGGTCTGGTAAATACACAGGAGCAGGCGGGGCGGGGACGCCAAAGAGTAATGTCCAGGTGACGCCGCCATCGATCGTGCGGTATAGTTCCCTGTTCCCGTTTTCGTCTATTTCGAGAATCCACCCGATCGTTGGAGAAACAAAGTCCATGCCAGCGACGTTTTCGCCGAAGGTGACATTGGATGTCACCTGCCGCCAGTTCGCGCCCGAATCATTTGTCACCTGGAGATAGCCGCCAGAGTTCCATGTGAACACATCTCTCATGGAAACGAACTCGGTCGTTTGACCGTTGCGTGCGAGCGAAGTGGAGCGGCTCCAGCTTGTGCCGCCATCATGCGTGACATAAAGGAACAGGTCACGTTGCCCAATACCAATCGTCATCCAGACGGGCAGGATCGCGTCGTTCGCGCTAAAGAATGTAGGCGCTGTGACGGTGATATCGGCTGACTCATATCCGGCTGGCAGGGCAAGTTGTTGCCGAGCCCACGTAACGCCTCCGTTCGTCGTTTTGTAAAGATAGAAAGCTCCTGTCTCCGGGCTATACCCACCGATCCAGCCTGTAGATGTGTCGCGGAAGGTCAGTCCAAACTTAAGCCCCCCGAAAGGCAACGTGTCGCCGGGTATGGTTGGGTTATTCGCATATTTCAGCGTCCAGGTGGCACCGCCATCGGATGTTTGATACAACTGAACGGCCTGTTTATGCATGCCAGAAGGCTCACCCGCAAGGACAAAACCGTTCAGGTTATCCAGGAATTGGAGTTTGCCACCGCGGAAAGGCACATCGTAATGTGTCCAATTGAAGCCGCCATCGGTGGTGCGATAGAGCGAGCCAGCGTCGAACTCAGACGAGTCGGTCAGCATCCAGCCATTGTTCGTGCTGCGGAAGGTTCCGCCCGTGATGTTTCCCATGGCTCCCGGTGCGGTGACGTTGTACCACGTCATGCCGGCTGTGTTTGTACGCAGAACATAGGACCGGCTCATTGCCCAACCATTGTTCGCATCCAACATGGATAGATCATCGATCAACGGTAACGGAACAAGAGTTCCTGGCATGCCACTGGGTGGAATCGGAGTGTATGTCGGTGAAGGCGTGATGGTTGGAGGCGTGGTCGGCGCGGTGCGAATGATCATGGGTCCAGTCCATCGGACGCGGTCACCTGTCGCGCTGCCGGTCGCCAGGATCGTGAGGATGAAGCGTACGCTTCTTCCTGCCAATGGAGTGAGATCCACACTGGCCATGTGATTCTGCTTGTCGTTCTGTTCGCGCCAAGACCAGAAATTAAAGATGCCTCCATTGGATGTCATGTAATCCAGGCGGAAGGTGACATAACAACTGTATCCGTATTCACACCCGGTGGCCGTGAAGAAATGGTCGCCCGGTTGAACGGTGAAAGTGGGATACACTCCCTGGATGTAGCCGTTATATTTGTTTTCGGGGGCCATCAGGAATGTGGGTGCAGGACCCATTGTTCCGTCTTCGAGATGGGAATATTGCAGCGGGATCACGAAACCTTTGTTGTCGCCCTCTGTGCCGGGACAGGGCAGGGGGCCCGAGCCGCTCCTCCATTCCGCTGCGCAGGCATTCGACCAGAAGTTATAGCCTCCTTCATAGGTGGCTTCCCCTGCCACAGTAATATCCACCCAGACCGGGTTAGATGCACTTGCGCCAATGCCAAAGTACTGTCCGCTGGCGTTGGCGAGGATCCAGTAGCCACGATAACTTCCCGCATCCATGGGTGCGACCATGTTAACGGAGACGTCCACAGTTTGGCCGTAGGTGGCGCCCCATGGCAAATTGACCATGGTTGGAGCGCTCATTTGTGTGCCACTGTAGTAAACGAGTTTATAGGATGTCGTCCACACACATGAGCCGTTGTTTTTGAGCCGCCATGTTTTGGTAAATGCCTCACCAGGGACCAAACGTGTCCCATCCTGTATGGTGACGTCGGCGACGAAGCTTGCACGGTCACAACCAGCAGGCGCCATGGTGGGAGGCGGAGGTGTGAACGGCGTGGCGGTCGCCGTCAATGGTGGAAGCGGTGTGAGCGTGGCAGGAAGCGCAGGGGGCTGGCTCGTCCCTGTGCGGATGATGCGCGGTGATCCCCAGACGGCGCGATCTCCACTGGCAGTTCCACTCGATAGCAGCATGAATACGAAACGGACCTTTTGTCCGGCGAGTGAACTCAGATCGAGGTTGGCGCGGTAAAAACGTTTATCGGGGGCTTCCTTCCATGTCCACAATGTTTTCTGTATGTGATTGGGCAGCAGATAATCGATGCGGAACGTGACGTAACAACCTGTTGCGCCGAATTCACAATTGACGAGCGTTTGCAGTTTATCGCCCGCCTGTACCTGGAACTCGGGATACATCGCCTGGATATAGCCGTTGTATTTGTTCTGTGGCACAACGAGCAAGCCCGGCAGTGAATCGTACGAATCGTCTTCGAGATGCGGGTTGTTCACTTGATTCGAATATCCGCGATAATCACCACTCGAGCCGGGGAACGGCAATACGCCTGCGCCGCTTTTCCATTCGGCGTAGGGTGCATTGGTGACAAAATCGTATATTACTGTACGGGTATCCACCACGTTGATATCCACCCAAAACGCGTCCACCCCTGAACTGCCGATGCCAAACTGGATCCCCGAAGCGTTGCTGAGCTTCCATAAACTCGTGAAGTGACCGATTGTTGCAGGCGCGGTCAGGTTGATGGAAATATCCACCATCTGCCCGGGTGCCACACTGACCGGAACCTTGACCGATGTCGTTCCCATCTGACTGCCGTTTACCCAAACGACGGAGTACGAAGTGTTCCATGTACAGGTGCCGTTATTGGCCAATCGCCACGTCTTGGTGAATGTTGCACCCGGCGCGAAGGATGTCCCATCCGGGACGGTCAGGTCAGATACGAATTGTGCTGAATCACATAGCGTTGCCGCCATGGCATGTGGAACCGATTGAGAAACCAACAACCCCATCATGATCACCATGCTGAGGAGCTTGTGCCTGAACATGGGTCCTCCTTGTTTCATGACCCCAAGTCATGAGCGTACAGTCATTGCCTACCCTTAATCATCGCGCTGGTTCTGTGCAATACATTAAAACTTTCCTGACAAATTCAATGCAAAATTCGGACATATCTGTTGTAGAATCGGCCCATCAAATCCATTGTGGAGTTCTTATGAATCTTGACGATCTCGATACCCTGAAAAAACTTGACACCCTCAACATGCTGGGGGAGATTGACAACCTGCCCGACCAGCTTGGTTATGCCTATCAACTGGGACTGAAGCTCGACCTGCCAGAGTGGAAGGATTTTCGACAGGTGGTCATCGCAGGCATGGGCGGATCCGCCATCGGAGCGGACCTGCTCGCCTCGTACTGCGCTTCGCTCGCTCCGATCCCTGTTTCCGTCCATCGCGATTATGGTCTGCCTCTTTATGCGCGCGGCGCAGAGACGTTGGTCATATGCTCCTCCCATTCCGGCAACACCGAGGAGACCCTCGAAGCCTTCGATGTTGCACGCAATGCGGGGTGCCGCATCATCACTGTATGTACAGGCGGTGAACTGGCCAAACGCGCCAAAGCGAATAACATCCCTGTATGGATGTTCGACCATGCCGGGCAGCCGCGCGCCGCGGTGGGATTTTCGTTCGGTCTGCTGTTGGCCATGTTCCAACGGCTCGGATTGATCCCCGATCAAAAGGATGCCATGGAAGATGCAGTCGCTTCCATGAAGAGATCGCAGATCCACCTCAAGGCAGATGTCGCTGCGGCGAAAAATCCTGCCAAGCGTTATGCCGGTCAATTGATGGGACGCTGGGTCACGATCATGGGGTCGGGGTTGATGTCTGTGGTGGCCCGCCGCTGGAAGGGTCAGATCAATGAGATCGCCAAGGCGGGCGCAAACTTCGAGTTTCTCCCCGAAGCGGACCACAACACCCTGGCCGGGACGATCAATCCGCAGGAAACGTTGAACGCTCACACGATGACCATTTTCCTGTGTGCACCATCCGACCATCCGCGTAATCACCTGCGTGCTGAGTTGACACGCAAAGCCTTCATGCTCGAAGGTTTAAACACCGATAACATCGATGCGCGCGGCAATACTCCGCTTGCCCATATGTGGACGACGATCTTATTCGGTGATTACATGGCCTATTATCTGGCAATTGCCTACGGCGTAGACCCCACTCCCATTCAGGCATTGCTTGATTTCAAACAAGCGATGAAAGACGCGAAGTAAATATAAACGTATTGCGAAGACCGCCAAGCTTGCAAAGAATAAATCTTCTTTGCGCCTTTGGCGGTCTTCGCGGTTAATTGCTTTCCAACGTAATATATTTCCGTCTTGGATTAACCCCCACCACGCCTTTAAAAAACTCCTGGATATGCTTCATGTCCGCTTCCATATCCTCAGTCGGATGAAAAAATTGCCCGACCCGGATGGACTTGTGCTTCCCATCCACGATGCCCATTACAATGGGAATGCCCGCGCTTTTGGCGATGTGATAGAAACCGCGCTTCCACTCCACCACATGATGGCGTGTTCCTTCGGGGGCGATGGTCAGAATAAACTTCTCTGATTCGTTGCAGGCCTTCACCATCTGCTCGACCAATCCTGTGGACTTCTTGCGGTCCACGGGAATGCCGCCGCAATAGCGGAAGAACCATCCCACAGGGAAGCGGAACAACTCCGCCTTGCCCATAAAGCGGACGTTCGCCCGCAGCGTGAAGATCAACCCGAGGAACAGGAGAAAGTCCCAGTTCGATGTATGAGGCGCACCGATCAACACGAATTTCGGGATGTCTGGGAGCGCCCCGTCCACGTGCCATCCAAACAACGTCATGACAAGCCTTGCCAGATAATGAAATATCGTACTGAGGATCGGGGTGTTGAAAATCGTTGTCTTCATTTTGCATCACTTTGATTCTGTAATTCTTCCAGCCACAGAGAGCACATTGCTCTTTGAGAAAAGCTCGGGGCGCTCTGTGGACCCTGTGGCTAAAAAACTGTGGTTAAATACCTACCATGGCATTGAAATCATCGCTCCGCTCCACAGTCTATCACACTGAAAAAATATTGCAACGCCTCCGTTTTGCATCCCAGCCGGCAAATTTGCCGGTTCTGTTGGGCATTTCATTTCCCAAGAGCGGCACACATCTGCTTGACCAGATTCTGCTTGGTATATCGAGTCTTGCTCCGTACTCGAAACGACTGCATTCCTTTTACGCCGAATACGAAGGCGAAAGCGGGAAGAAGCGTTCGCCTGAGCAAGCCACCGCCTGGCTCGACTCTCTGCGACTCTGCGATATTGCGTCTGCTCATTTGTTTGCGCGACCCGAAGCAGTTACCCGCGTCTGTTCGCCGAAATTTGTCCCTTATTTCATCTACCGCGACCCGCGTGATGTAGTGGTCTCACATGTGTTTTACGTTACCGACATGGAAGCGCGTCATGTTCATCACGAGTATTATCAGTCCCTGCCCGATTTCAACGCCCGTCTCACCATCAGTATTCTGGGACGACCCGATGCGGATATCGAATTCCCGAACATTGCGGATCGCTTTGCCCCGTATCTGGATTGGCTCGATCATAACGAAGTGCTCTCCGTCCATTTTGAAGATCTGATCAACGATCGCGTCTCTGCTTTGACTCGCATCATGGATCATCTCCTCGCCCATGCATCGCTTCAAGCTTCCCGCGAGTCGATTCTGGATGCGATGGAGTCTTCCATTAATCCCAAACGTTCTCCCACCTTCCGTTCGGGGAAAACCGGTGAATGGAAGAAGCACTTCACCGATGAGCACAAGAAGATTTTCAAGAGTGCAGTTGGAGATTTGTTGATACGATTGGGGTATGAGAAAAACAATGACTGGTGAGAACACGCT
The DNA here is from genome assembly GCA_964555335.1 of uncultured Anaerolinea sp. Classification (GTDB taxonomy): domain Bacteria; phylum Chloroflexota; class Anaerolineae; order Anaerolineales; family Villigracilaceae; genus Defluviilinea. Next base: position 6,236 of record CAZKSG010000031.1, on the reverse strand, counting down.
TCTCAAGAGACTCTCTCGAACGCGTTGGTTTGAAATCATCGCGCTCATTTTCATAACCGGGCTCACGTATCTTCCTCACATCCGCGAGTTTGGCTATTACCGGGATGACTGGTATTTCCTCTATGGCGCCCTTGTGCGCGGACCGCAGGCCTTGATCGATGTTGCTCTGCACACCCGTCCCATCCGCGGACCGTTGTACGCGCTCTATTTCTCATTGTTCGGACTCAACCCATTTCCATATCACATGGTCATGTATCTGACGCGTCTCATGGGTGGGATCGCGGCGGTTTGGTCGTTCAATTTGATCTGGCCCAAACAACGTCAGACCAATTTTTTCATGGCAGTATTGTTCGTCCTGTTCCCTGGCTTCTTATGGTGGGTGGCGGGGTTTGAATTCCAGCCCTATGTATTGAGCGTGGGTTTGCAAGTCGTCTCCATTGCCTGTACGTTAAAAGCGATCTCGTCGGAAACTGTATCGAAACGTCTCAATTGGACGATCACTGCCCTGCTAACAGGTTGGGCGTATCTGGCTCTCGTCGAATACGCGATCGGGATGGAAGCATTCCGGTTGTTGTGCGTGTACTTGTACGTGCGCCGAAAAAGATCCGAAGCAACCTTTGTCTCATCTGTGGGACAGACACTCAAGGTGTCCGCGCTTCATTTGTTGATCCCCATCGTATTCCTGTTTTGGTATCAGTTCCTGTTCGATAATTGGCGCAGTGCCCAGGATGCCGGGACTCAATTTGCCCGTTTGCTCTCCTCGCCCACAACCATGCTCTGGCGTCTCGTAGATGTGCTTCGAAGCACCTTGAATGTTTCTCTCTTTGCATGGTTTGTCCCATTCTATGAAAACTTCTACGGCAACCGTCTCAAAGAGACGATTCTGTCCATTGTCTTTGCCGTATTCGTTATTGGTATCGTTGTTTTTGCTTATAGAATTTTGAACAATGAGTCTGATGGTCATAAAGAGAGCCCAACAAATGAATTACTCTGGATCGGACTCCTTGGAACGCTGGGTGGCATTTTGCCAGTGGTTCTGGCAAACCGCATCGTGACGTTTGAACGCATCTCTCAGTATACGCTTCCCGCTTCATTGACAGGCGTTATTGTCTTGGGTGGATTGGTGTATTCAATCTCCTCTAAGAATTTGCGTGTGATTCTGCTTTCAGGGCTGATCGGGTTGGCTGTTCTCTCCAATCATGGACTTGCTGCTCAGGCTGCAAAAGAGGAAAAGACCATTACTGATTTCTGGTGGCAGGTGGTCTGGCGTGCGCCGGGTATTCGCACGGGGACCACGTTGGTTGCCACATATCCGGGGATCAATTATGCAGAAGGAAATGATGTGGTCTGGGGACCGGCCAATTTTCTGTATTCTGCCGAAAAGCAGGGCAAGACTCCTGTTCAGGTTCTAATTCCCGCTTCGCGAATGGAGTCAGATAGCATCCTGGAGATCATGACGGCGAATAGATCCTTCGAACAGACCGATATTGTCATCAAGAACATCACGACCGTGCTCGATTACAGGAATCAGCTCATTCTCAACCAGTCATTGGATGGCGCCTGTGTCCATGCACTCGATTCGCGTTGGCCCGATCTTTCCATTCACGACCAACCATTTATCCATGCCAGTGCAAAGAATTCAAAGATCGACAATATCATCCTGGATGGAGACGCTCCCATTCCACTTGCATACGCGTTTGGGCCGGAACCCGCACATAATTGGTGTTACTACTATCAAAAAGCGGACCTTGCCCGTCAGGCCGGCGATTGGAAGGAAGTTACCCGCCTTGGCGATGAAGCTCAAAAATTAAGCTTGACTCCCAATGACCCGGTTGAGTGGATGCCGTTCCTGCAAGCGTACGCGTTTCTCGGCGACCAAAAGGAAGTGAAAGGCATCTATACTCGCATTGGCATGGAACGATTTTACAAACAGCAAGCCTGTACGATTTTAAATGCTATGGCGGAATTCGGGTATCCGCTTTCGGTGGAGATGTCTGGCTTTGTTGATGAGTTGTTCTGCCAATGAAATGTTCGATTGTCATCCGCGCCTATAACGAGGAGAAGTACATCGGGCGTTTGCTGGAGGGGATCAAACACCAGACGCTCAGCGATGTGGAAGTGATCCTTGTCGATTCGGGTTCAACCGATTCAACGGTGGAGATCGCCGAATCATATGGCGCGCGGATCGTGCACATCCCGTCGGCGGAGTTCACGTTTGGGAGGTCGCTGAATCTCGGGATCCAGGCAGCGAGCGGGGAGTTCATTGTCATTGTCAGCGCACATGTCTATCCCGTCTATCCTGATTGGCTGGCATCGCTCCTGCATCCTTTTGATGACAAGACCATTGCCCTGACCTATGGCAAACAACGCGGACCCGAATCGGCAAAATTCTCTGAGCAGCAGATCCTTCATCAATGGTTCCCCGATGCAGGCAGGATGCATCAGGAGACCGCTTTCTGCAATAATGCCAATGCGGCGATCCGCAGAAGCCTTTGGGAAACGTATCCCTATGACGAAACATTGACCGGGCTTGAAGACCTGGCATGGGCGAAGTGGGCGAAGGAACAGGGCTATCACATTTCCTACATCTCGGAAGCAGAGATCATCCATGTGCACAATGAAACGCCGCGCGGAGTCTACAACCGCTATCGCCGTGAAGCGATGGCATTCAAGAAGATCCATCCTGAGTCACATTTCAGCATTTATGATTTTCTGCGTTTGACGGTGTCCAATATTTCCAGCGACTTGTGGCATGCAGCGCGTCAGGATGTGCTTTGGAAGAATCTAGGTTCGATCGTATGGTTCCGGTTCATGCAATTCTATGGCACGCTCATTGGACATCGCGAAACCAGTCTCGTCACGCCGCAACTGCGCGAGACGTTCTATTACCCAAGGGGGAGAAAACCGAACGAAGAATCGAAGCGCGATGTAGAGCCGATCCGCTATCAAAAGTAGCGATTCACAAAGTCGTAACGACTTCAGTCATCACTTCGTTATTGATGACTCAGAAATTCCCAGAGCGTGTTATGTTGCCCGATTCGGTATAATGGATCGTTATGAAAATGACTGCCCTTGTCCCCATGCGTCACCACAGCCAGCGCGTGCCCGGAAAAAACTACCGCCCCCTTGCCGGAAAACCGCTGTACCAGCACATCATTGAAACGTTGCTCCACGTCCCTGAGATCGATGAGATCGTAGTAGATACCGACTCCGACCCGGTGATGGATGGGCTGCGGAAGGATTTTCCGCAGGTAAAGGTCATCGATCGTCCCGAAGCATTGCGCGCGGATGATATCCCGATGAACGACATTCTGATCCACGATACGGGGCAGTTCCCCGCCGACTTTTATCTGCAGACTCACAGCACGAATCCCTTGCTCAAGCCGGAGACAGTTTCGCTCGCGATTAACCGTTTTCTCGCCGACTACCCTTCCCGCGACTCTCTCTTCTCAGTGACGCGCCTGCAAACGCGGCTCTATGATCAGCACGGACAAGCCATCAACCACGACCCGCGTGTCCTCATCCAAACCCAGGACCTGCCTCCCGTGTATGAGGAGAATTCCTGCCTATATATTTTCACCCGGCAGAATTTGATCAAACGACATCATCGCATCGGGGGTACACCGTTGATGTTCGAGATCGATGCCGATGAAGCCTGGGACATTGACGAAGAACTGGATTTTGCAATCTGTGATTTTCTTTTAAAGCGACAACGTATAAATGGATAATTTAAAGAAAATAATCAAAGTTGTGGGACGCTGGTTTTCGGTCCCCTGGTACTTTCTCGTATTTAGCGGTTACCCTGTATTGTCTTTGTTGTCCTTCAATATAGGGCAGGTAAAACTGGAAAATGGATGGCGCCCGTTATTGGTATCTGTTCTCTTTGGCGGGCTTATTTTCCTGTTATGTCTGTTATTCATGCGGGATATTTACCGTGCTGCTTTTCTCTCCACTTTGTGGATCGCTCTGTTCTTTTCGTACGGGCACGTGTACATGACCCTGATTGAAAAGTGGGCGAAGGTCAACTTCACGCCCTATCTGTTAAGCGCCTGGTTGATCCTTGCCATTCTGTTTGCGGTCTGGGCGACACGTCCACGGTTTTTGTTCAAGGATACGGTGCTGGCGTTGAACGTGGTGTCATTAGGCTTGGTGGTTACCTCGTTGGTGCAGATCAACTCAGGGGTCCAGAAGGGAAGCGGGCATTACGCCCGGGCGAAGAACGCGCCTATTCAGGAGTTGACCCGTCCACAAGACGCGCCGGATGTGTATTACTTCATCCTGGATTCATATGGACGCGATGATCTGTTGAAGATGGCCTATGGATATGACAACAGCACTTTTCTGGATGGATTGCGCGAGCGTGGGTTTTATGTTGCCGAATGCAGCCAGAGTAATTATGTGCGTACAGAGATCTCGCTTGGGTCCTCGTTGAACATGTCTTATTTACAGGGTCTGGATCCAGCCTTTTCGCCAGATAGCACGAAGCGGGCCATTTTGTGGGATTCACTCAAGCACAGTGCGGTGCGGTATAACTTCGATGAGATGGGGTATATGACCGTCAACTATGCAACGGGCTTTGCCTGGAACGAATTGGATGACGCCGATCTATATATTACGCCGGATTCCTTTTCAGTGGGTATGACCGAATTCGAAGTTTTATTCATGAGGACAACCCTTGCGCGATATGCCGATGATTTGGGCTGGATTGATGAAGATGAGATCACGGGACAGAATTTTCGCGATCGGTCAATGAAAGTATTCAATACGGTAGGGGATATTGCCCGCATGCCTGAACTGACGTTTGCATATATCCACTTGATTTTGCCGCACCCTCCTTTTGTATTCGGTCCCGATGGAGAACCAACTCACCCAGCCGATTTTTGGAATGAGAACCAGATCTATCCGGCCAATCTGTATGCAAAAGGATATCAGAACCAGTTGACCTTTGTGAACAAGAAAATGCTCGAAGCCGTGGATACGATCCTGTCTAATTCCCGGACTCCGCCTGTTATCGTGATCCAGGGTGACCATGGTCCCTGGTTGCAGACCAACGAACGCCACATGTGGATCCTGAACGCGTATTATTTGCCGGGGCACAATGACAAACTTTACCCGACCATTACACCTGTCAATACGTTCCGCCTGATCTTTGATTCCTATTTCGGTGGCAGCTATGATATGCTCCCCGATGTTTCGTATTTCTCGCCAGTGCCGAAGTTGTATCAGTTCACTGAGATCCCGAATACTTGTAAAAAATAGATTTTGTTTGCCCTGCTTCAAAGCCCAATAAAGGTACTTGTGAAAATAAAATCAACACCATATTATCCCTTCCTGTTCGTTCTATATCCTCTGCTTGCATTGCTTGGGTTTAATATCAGTGAAGTCTCAGTGAATGTAGTTTGGCGTCCCATGGGTGTTCTGCTTCTCGCGATGATCGTTGTGATGATCTTGCTTTTTATTCTCATGCGAAACTGGCATCGTGCGGCGATTTCTGCATCTATTCTGTCGCTGTTGTTCTTTACCTACGGACATGCCTATCTGTATTTGAAGGCGATTCAGATCGCTGGGGTGATCATCGGCCGTCATCGTCAGTTGTTGCCGGTTTGGATGGGATTGGCTTTGATGGGGGGCTGGTGGGCGTGGAAGAAGTTGAAACATCCGGAATCGTTCGCTCCTACACTGAATTTTATTGCTGCATTCCTTCTGGTTTTCCCCATCTATCAGATCACTTCAAGCGTCTTGCATGATTCTTCCATTCGCCGAAGCACCTCCAGCCAACTCAAGGATGTCACTGCCGACCTCCCTCTTGGGTATGCTCCCGATATTTACTATATCCTTTTGGATGCCTATGGCCGCGCCGATTCATTGCAGGATATTTTTGGCTATGACAACACGGAATTCATTCATAACCTTGAATCAAAAGGGTTTTATGTCGTTCGCTGTGCGCAGAGCAATTATGCTGAGACCGTCCTTTCTCTTTCCTCCTCTCTAAATTTCAACTATCTTGACGAGATGAATAAGGATGTAAACACAAATTCCCGGGACCTCTCTGTATTTTTGGTGATGGGGCAGTATAACCAGGCAAGAAAGAAACTAGATGCCATGGGATATAACATTGTTGCGTTTAAGACTAACTTTCCCATCTCTGAATGGAAGGATGCTGATTATTATCTTGAGCCAACAATGCCGGGAATGAATGACTTTGAGCTTTTGCTTGCAGAGACCACTGCCTGGCG
>CAZKSG010000030.1:11079-30835 GCA_964555335.1 uncultured Anaerolinea sp. | reverse complement strand
GGCTTGTGTAGCTCCTTCCCAATAGACGCGCCCCAGAGTATGGCTGCGGCGGGTCTCGATCACAGCGTGGCAATCTCGTCCGGCGTGGAAACCAGGACCCAGCCCGATATGAAGCGGAATATCCGCCGGTAGAGGCGAAGGCGGCTGTTTGGTGAGACGAGCATCCACAACAACAGGAAAGTTGAAAGAGGAAAGAAGGATATCGGCATCTGGATCAACGAGAACAGGGATTTCTCCCGCATCCAACGCAGCCGGTAGCTGCTCCGGTTTTACAAGACGCGCTGTCACATCCTCAACGGAGTGTTGCCCCTCATATACTGCCTCTGCAAACGACACTGCACGGCGAACGGCCAGTGGCTGTGCCAGTTCACAGATAACAACCTTCAACCCGGCACGATGCAGCCGTAAAGCGACGCCCGAAGCCAGATCGCCTCCACCTCGCACAAGGATCAACGTGTTATTTTTCGACATGTTTGGTTCGGGAGACCTGCTCGGCAATGGATGTCTGTTCCTGTAGCATGTGGCTGAACGAATAGAGCAAAAGGAATACGAACAAGAAAAAGACCGTGTAGATAATGGTGAAGGCGGCAAGTCGCATGCTGGGATCGATGACGAGCCCCAGGATCTCTTGCGCGGTTTCCGCCGGGTTTTGCAGAATGTCCCACGAGTTGAGACGCACGAAGCGACCTATATAGATCCCGAAACTGGATAGCCCGGAGATGACAAAGACAAAGATCCACCCAACTGCGCGGCCGAATGTGCGGACAATGATGTTCTGCATCAAGTACAGTGAGATGACGCCAAGAAGCATACCTGTCCAGGAACACCACACAACAATGATGACGTCATACCAGAGTGGCGCATCGGTGGCGCGGCGGGAGAGGTCTTGTAGGTCGGTGAGCATGTACGGCGCGTTTGGGAAGAAGATCAACCACAGGAAGGCGATCACAGGGATAATGAGATACAACGTTGCACGCCGCCATGAAACTGCATGGGCAAAGTAGGATAGCATGAAAGGAATCCACGCCAGGAAGAGATTCCAGATCAAACCGGTACGGTTGGCTGTATCGCTGTAGGCGACCCGCGCCACAACCAACATGATGCAGATCGCGCATGCAAGGTTAAGCAGGACAAAGACGGCAATGTTGTAGCGGTTACGAATGAAAAAGTTTTGAGAAGGACTCGGCATTTTATTACTCGTCAAAGAAATAGATCATATCCACATCGCCGGGGGAGCAGCCAAACTCGGTGAGCATGGCAGCGGCTTCAGCGCGATGCTGTGTTCCGTGATTGACCACGTGTGCCATCGCCTTCCACAGGATCTGTTCGAGGGGTACGCCTTTGGTATTCTTGTACTGAAATGGACTGTTCAATTTCTCGTCCGTCAGGTTTTCGACAAACTGCATCAATCGTTGTTCTTCTGCCAGCCAGCGCTCACGAAGAGACTCGAAGGTTGGGAATTCATCAGGTTTGATGCGAACTGTCGGTGAATTTCCTTCCCAACGATTGCACCAGATCCATTCGGCGAAGAGGGCATGGACAAGCGTTCCGCGCAATCCGCCGTGAGGATATGTGGCGTCGGCCAGGAATTGCTCCTGCGTTACATTGGCTGCGGCATTCAATATTTTATGATTTGCCCACCGGTTATACCGGTAAAGAGTAAGGATATCTTGTTTGTTCATGCCTGACTCCCGAAGATCGCTGTCACCTGGTTTTTGCTTCATTTGACTGCCGCTCCAGCAGCAAATGCCCGAAGGTGTAAAGTGTAATATATAAAAACAGGAAGAATGCTCCAAACAATCCGATGAAACCAATGGATTGCAGGCTTGGGTCCTGGACTCGTTCGATGGTGTAGAGTGCCATACCTTTGGGGTTACTGAAGATATCCCACGAATTCCAGCGTAAAAAACGCCCCACATAGATCCCTGCACTGCTCAACGCGGTGACGACCGCCACAAATCCCCAGCCTGTCCAGCGTCCGAACTCGCGTCGCACGATCTCCTGCATCAGGTAGAGTGAAACGACTCCCAATAATAACCCGGTAAAAGCGAACCAGATCAACATCATCACATCGTACCAGACCGGCAGATCACGCCATTTTCCGGCAAGATGCTGAAAGTCAGTAAGAATGTACGGAGCGTTTGGGAAAAAGATCAGCCAGAAAAAGGCGGCGATGGGGATGATGATATAAAGTTGCTTTCGCTTCAATGTGACTGTGTAGGTGAAATACGAAATGATGAATGGAATCCACGCGAGGAATAAGTTCCAGATCAGAAAGGCATAATGCCCTGTGCCACTGTATTCTGCGCGCACACGCCAGATGGCGACTGAGAAGATCGTTGCGCCTGCCAGAAGCAAAAACATGGTCAGACGATATTTGTTGTGTGAAAAATAAGCAAGCAGTTTTTGATAGATCATCGGCTTAGAAACTCCAATAGGATCGGGTTCACTTCTTCGGGTTTTTCGTAGTGTGGGACATGTCCACTGTTTTCGACGGGGTGGAATTCAAGGTGCGGGATCATTGCACGCAAATCGTTGCTGTATTCAAACGGAACAGTCCTATCATTTCGACCCCAGAACAACAGAACAGGCCTCGATAATTTGCCAACTCGTTTGTATACATCTGAGAATGGACCCAGCATCCCGTTTCGTGCAGACGAGAGCATGGCGCGAAAGAATCCCTTATATTGCATCTGGACTTTGTAGCGGGCCTTGAAGTGATCCACCAGGTTGGAGTCGAAGAAATCCTTAACAACACTGTTGAGGAACGGCTCGCCTCCAACGACGGCGAGAATGGCTTCCGCCATGAAAGGGCGTTTTACCAACTTGAGCATTCGCGTCTCTGCCACAGGCCGAACCCCGGCCGGGTCGATCAACGTCAGCGAAAGGATTCGATCGGGATATTGTGTAGTAAATGTTGCAGCGACGGGTCCGCCCATCGAAAGCCCAACCAGGTGAACGGGGCGAGTGAGCCGCAGGGCATCCAAAAGATCTGAAAGCTGCCGAACGAAGAGATCGATGTTGTACTTTGTGTCTGGCCGGTCGGAGAAACCGCGTCCGAACAGGTCATAGCGCAGAACGCGAAATCCGTTTTGGGTAAGGAAATGAAACGTGGGGTCAAAGATGAAATAGGGGACGGAAAACCCATGTATCAATACAACGGTTGAATCGCGCGTGATGTTCCCGAGTTCATAATGGGTAATGCCATCGGTAAGCGGTATGAACGAACCGCCGGTGGATCGGCGGGTCATGTCATTCAGTTCGCTGGTTTCCGTTCGAAAGGGAAAATGCATGGATATAAGGGGCACAACATATATCGTGCCCCTGCAGATCAGATTTTGCCGAGTGCCTTTAGCACTCTTTCCGGTGTGAACGGGAATTCATTGATCCATACACCGATTGCATCGTGGATCGCTGCGGCGATGGCAGGTGCCACGGTTAGGAACGGAAGTTCGCCTACGCCGCGTGCCCCCCAGGGACCGTTCGGGTCGGGAACCTCGACGATAACCGTTTCCACTTTTTCAGGGATGTCCCATATGGTTGGGATGAGATAGGTGCTGAGTTGGTCGGTCAGCACACGACCATCTCTGGTCTTATATTCTTCAAGCACGGCATACCCATGCGCCTGCACCACTGCGCCTTCAACCTGCCCTTCGACGAGCGCCGGGTTGATTGCCTGTCCCACATCGTCTGCAGAGACGACGCGGATCACACGTACATGCCCGGTTTCGATATCCACTTCCACTTCGGCGGCCTGGGCAACGAATGCATAAGCAAAATTTGGCGTGGAATAGCCGGTTTCTTTATCGAATTGATTTGTGCGTGGTGCCAGGTATTTGAACTCGCCAATGGCGGGACGTTCCTCCGCCTTCCATTTGTTAAGCGCTACTTCTGCTGCACCACGAATCGCATTGCCAGACATGAACGTCATGCGCGAAGCTGATACTGAACCAGAGTTTCCCATCGTCGCCGAATCGGATGCAACGAGCTTCACTTTTTCGAACGGTACTCCAACAGCTTCGGCTGCCATCTGCACCATGACCGTATGTGTGCCTTGTCCCACTTCTGCACCGGCATGGTGGAGCACCACGTGATCGATCTCACTCTTGCCGTGGATCTCGATCTTCGCCCAACAGTTTTCCTGATAGCCGAAGGAGAAGCCGATGTTTTTGAATCCAGCCGCAATCCCGCGACCACGTTTCAGATGCGGCTCTTTTTCTTCCTTCGTCTTTCCTTCACTCCACCCGAATTTCTTTGTTGCCGCCTCAATACACTGTACTACGCTGACGGGGCTTGGGGATGGTGTTCCCACGCCCAGCGGGTCACCATCTCGCAGCGCATTCTTCAAACGGATCTCCACCGGGTCCATGCCCAGCTTTTCGGCGAGCTTGTCCATTTGCAATTCAGCCATGAACAATGCCTGCGGAGCGCCGAATCCACGATAAGCCGCGCCGGGGACGTTGTTAGTATAGACGCCGTAGACATCCGTTTTGATGTTGGGAATGTTGTACGGTCCAGATGATGTGATCGTGGAATTGCCTAGCACTTTGTTGGACGTGTACATATACGCGCCGCCGTCGCCGATGAATTCATTTTCAATGGCGATGACCTTGCCATCCTTTGTTGCACCCCATTTCGCGCGGATCACCGATGCATGGCGTTTGCCATGTCCGATGATCGATTCCTGCCGCGACCAAATGATCTTCACCGGACGTTGCAGTTTCCACGCCGCAAGAGCCAGCACGATCTGCACAGACATGTCCTCACGTCCGCCGAACGCGCCGCCGATGGCAGGGTAAATCACGCGAATATTTTCATTTGGCATGTTCAACGCGTGAGCTACCTGATGTTGATCTTCATGAGTCCATTGACCACCACATTCAATGGTGATGCGTCCTTCATCGTCGATGTAGGCAAGACCGGCTTCGGGCTGCAGATAGGCATGCTCCTGCACAGGAGTACGGTATTCACTCTCGACGATCACATCTGCCTGAGCAAACCCTTCCTCGATGTTTCCCTTGCGGATCTTGTAGTGGACGCAGATGTTCGAATCGCCAATATGTTCATGGACACGCGGTGCATCTGGTTTCATCGCCTCGACCGGGTCAAGGACAAGTGGCAGATCCTCATAGCCAACTTCGATCATCTTTACTGCCGCAGCTGCCTGTGCTTCGGTCTGTGCGACAACCGCCGCGACCTGGTCCCCTACAAAGCGGACCACATCTGTGCCGGGTTTGCCACCTTCGGGGATGGGACCGCACAGCACGGGTTGATCCTGCCATTGTAGGCCATATTCATTGACCGGCACATCCTTCGATGTGTAAACTGCAATGACTCCTGGCGCTGCTTCGGCCTTTCCGGTCTTGATCCATTTCACGCGTGCATGTGGGCGATCTGCAAAGAGCAACTTCATATGCAGCATGCCCTTCATGGTTAAGTCGCCTGAATATTTTGTGTCGCCCGTTACCTTGCCGTGGGCATCAATGCGTGGGAGGGACTTTCCAACGATTGTAGTCATTTCACTTCGCTTTTTTCAGTATGGTTCTATCAAAAAAAACACTGCAGGCTGTCCATATGTTGCAGTTGGCTTCATCTTTTATATCGTTTTACCTTTTTGCGGATCGGCGGTTCATCCGTTGGACCATATTGAGAAGGTCCCATCATTTTGAACATGTAACCGTATAGCATGGAGAGGATGCCGAAGATAACCACTGCGACTGCGATAGCAAAGATGATATTGGCAGTGAGATTGTTTTGACTCGCGATGAAATTGAGGGGAGTCGTGAGTCCCTGCAAGCGATAGAAAGCCGGTGGGATCGTCACTGTCCCTAGCCATGTGGGTGGAATGGGCCAGCCTTTGCCAATGCCATAGTTTACGAGTAGTACAGCGGCTACATAGGAAAAGACGGGAACAAATGCAAACAAGATGCAGCCGATCCCGCGCATCACGGGGCTTACCTGAGTATTCCGATTGTTCTTGGTCGCCGTCTCTTTGCTTTTATAAGAATATTTACCCATGAATTACGCCTCCTGAATTCGGCTGCCTGCATCTTCAACCGCCTGGACGATCTTATAATAACCGGTGCAACGGCACAAATTGCCGGTGATCGCCTGTTCGATCTCATTGCGGGTCGGATTTGATTTTTCTTCAAGCAGCATTGCTGAGGACATCAAAAAGCCCGGCGTGCAATATCCGCATTGCACGGCTCCGTGCTCGATGAATGCTTCCTGCACCGGGTGCAGGAAGCCATCTGCTGCCAGCCCTTCGACGGTGACGATTTCTGCCCCATGGGCGCGCGGCGCCGGGACAAGGCAGGCCATCACGGCCTTGCCATCCAGAAACACCGTGCAGGCGCCGCATTCACCTTCAGCACAACCTTCCTTAGTGCCGATAAGATTCGCCTCTTCGCGCAGAAGTCGCAACAATGTTTTGTTGTGCCCGCTGGTGAATGAATATTTCTTTCCGTTGATCGTCGTCTCGATGGCAGATGCCGGGAATTGTTCAGGCGATGCGGCGTTTTCGTTGACAGAGTCTTTTCCCCACAACAAAATCGGCTCAGACGGCATCCCGGCTTGTTCCTGTCCATCTCGAATGGACCTTAACCCACGCAGTGTGCAGACGCGCACCATCTCGCGTCGGTATGCCGCGGACCCGCGGATGTCATCAATGGGCCGGGCAGCGTCCATGGTGAGGCGGGCCGCTTCTTCGAAGACATCATCGCTCAGTGGTTTCCCAGCCAGAAAGTGTTCCGCTTCTTCAGCATGGATGATCGTCGGGGCGACGGCACCGAGCGTGATGGATGCTGATTGAACCGTATCCGCTTCGATATCCAGGATGATCGCTGCGTCGATAATGGAAATGGCCTGGGCACGACGTAACGCCAATTTGATGAACGTTCCTCGGGCGGTGGAATTCATCGCCGGGAACGAAATATCCACGAGCATCTCATCTGGCTGCATCACGGTTTTTCGGACACCTTTGTAAAAATCCTTGAGAGAGACAACGCGCGTGCCCTTCGTGGATTGTAGTGTGACCGACGCATTCAGTGCCATGAGCGGTGTGATCGTGTCGTTGGCCGGCGATGCCGTGATGAGGTTGCCCGCAATGGTTCCCCGATTGCGGATCTGCGGTGCACCCACTTCCCATGCTGCTCTCGCCAATGGATAGGCTCGCGCACGGAGCAGCCGTGACTCGACACAGTGGTTGTGTGTCACCAGCGGACCCAGATGTATTACGTCATCCTCGTCGATCGTGATCTGATCGAGATTGGGGATACGCGTGATATCGATGAGGATCTCAATTCCTGTGCGAACACCGCGTTCGAGTTCGAGAATTAAATCTGTAGCGCCCGCAACAATGCGGGCGCGTTCACCCTTCTCTGCAAGGGCATGAAGGGCTTCGTCAATTGTGGTTACATTGATGTATTCGTTCCACATAATTTCCTGTTATGTCGTTGCGAGCGAACGTTGCGAAGCAACCTTCCATAAGGCAGATTGAGTCTGTCAATAAGCCTTTGCCGTTTAGCGAAGATTGCTTCGGGCTCTGCCCTCGCAACGACACGAGATAAATTATTTACCCGAACCAGTAACAGATTCCGAGCGCCGGTTGTAAGTCTCAACGGCCATGCGCGCCAATGATGTGACGTTACGGATTGCCGGGGGAAGCGCAGATTCGTCAGCGAGACTGGCTTCCACGTTGTCGAGCGCCCGCCCGACCTGTTCGCCCAGGTCAAAGAATGCCGCGTCGAATTGGTAGATTGCTTCAAGTTCCTTCTCGTTGATCTTGACCGCATCGAAGACTCCAGAGTAACCGCGTGGGGCAGTGGTGATCTTGTCGATGAACGTGCGCAGTTGAATGGCGGCTTTCTCCATATCATCCACATAAGCGATCATGCCATTGCTGACCATGTCGCTTTGGAGCTGGGAAGCGCGCTTCCACTGCTCTTCGAAGCGACGTGCCACGGTATCACGCAGGAGCTTGTCTGCGTCACGGCGGTTCTGTCGCTCGACGTATCCGCTGAAGCCGGGAATGTACGACATCAGCTTCTTGAACGGGTCCTGCTGACTTTTTACTTTTTCAAAGAATTGGTCCATGTGAGCCTCCTGCGATAATATACGAGAACTGGGATATTAAGTCGCATTGACCATTATAGCCTCAGTTGAGGGTTATCATCAAGAAAGCTTATTTCCTATAAATAGCCTTGCGAAGGCTGGGCGCTGGCATATCGAAAACGCTGTGCGGACTTGAATTTAGATGATTTTTGTCATGTCATGAACTTCATAAGGTCTGCAGAGTTGCGGGTTATAATCAATAGATTCATTTTCAAGAACTTTTCCCTATAAGAAAAGAATTTTATTAGCCTGACACGCATACATTGTGCCGGGCAGGAGGAACAAAATGGCTACAAACATTCAGTCTCTGTTGGGTGACAAAGCCGAATCCCTGCTGGGATTCAACTCGCCCAAGATCCCGAAGGAGCGCCTGCACCTTCCCGCCCCCGATTTCGTGGACCGCGTCTTTGCCCAGTCTGACCGCAATAACCGCGTGCTTGGCAACCTGGCATGGATGTACAATCAGGGTCGCCTTGGCGGCACAGGTTATATGTCCATCTTGCCTGTGGACCAGGGTATCGAACACTCAGGTGGCGCGAGCTTCGCCAAAAACCCCGATTACTTTGACCCTGAGAACATCATCAAACTGGCTATTGAAGGTGGATGCAATGCGGTCGCTTCCACGTTCGGCGTGCTGGGAATGATGGCTCGCAAATATGCCCACAAGATTCCCTTCCTCGTCAAGATCAATCACAACGAACTGCTGACCTACCCAAACAGTTTCGAGCAGATCCTGTTCGGGACTGTCGAGCAGGCCTATGAGATGGGCGCCGCTGCCATTGGCGCGACGATCTACTTCGGCTCCGACGACTCTCACCGCGAGATCGTGGAGATCGCCCAGGCATTCTCTCTCGCTCACGAACTCGGTATGGCGACCGTTTTGTGGTGCTATACCCGCAACCCTGCCTTCAAGAAGGACAAAGACTATCATGTATCCGCGGACCTGACCGGTCAGGCCAACCACCTCGGCGTGACCATCGAAGCGGATATTATCAAGCAGAAACTGCCCGAAAACAACGGTGGTTTCCTTGCTTTGAACACTGGCGACAGTTCCTATGGCAAGCTGGATAAGCGCATGTACAGTGAACTTGCCAGTGACCATCCGATCGATCTGTGCCGCTACCAGGTCGCCAACTGCTACATGGGACGTGCCGGTCTGATCAACAGCGGTGGCGCTTCTGGTGAAAATGACTTCGCTGAAGCTGCAGCGACAGCTGTCATCAACAAGCGCGCTGGTGGACAGGGTCTCATCTCTGGACGCAAAGCCTTCCAGCGCCCGATGGCTGATGGTGTCAAGATCCTGAATACAATTCAGGATGTGTATCTTGACAAGAGCATCACTGTGGCATAGGTAGTACTTAACGAGATGAAGTGGCGATCGAGTAGATCGCCACTTTTTGGTTACATTATGCTAGCTGGTAGTTTGTGGAAAGTATTTTTGGATGATGGGATTAAAGAAGTTGCTGGTAAATACGGATGATAGTGCGATAAAGGTCATTAGAAAACGGTTGCTGAAATGACTTGTGTACCACTCGTCATATTTGGCAAAGAGCAGAAATTGAATAAGGCAAAGTGCGATGATCAAATACAGCTTTCTGTTGAACTGTCCCTTCTTCATTCGTGCCATGCCCAGAACTGCTAGGAATAGAACTGGATTGGTCGGCAAGATACCGTTACGCGGTTCGAACAAAGAGAGGAAGGTACCTTTGAGTAATGGCTGGTTGAACTTACCGGAGTGGTCTACAGAGATCATTTGACCATTCTCATCGGCAACGGCTGTCCGCTGATATCCTGTCACAAATGGGGACCCGAAGAGCATGTTGTTTGTATAGGCAAAAGGGATAAGCGATACGATAAAGATTGCCGTCATTGAAATGGAAACCATTAATTTGTGGCGAATAACCTCGTTGGAATCGTCATTTGCCCGTTGTCTCCAGATCATCAGTCCCACATATAGCAGGATAGCCGCGACTAGAGGCATGTTCGGCAGTTTTGCAAAAATGGACAAGCCCAATAAAAACGTACCTGAATAATAGTTATCCCGCAGGATGAAATAAAGCCCACCCAGAAGTAATACCGTCGAGAAAATGTCTGGCGAGTAATTGAATGCGTAATCGAAGAACAAGGTCCCTGTGGCGTAGAGAATAGTAGTAATAAATGCAATGAGACGATCAAAGAACAGACTATTCAACTTGAAGATCAACACCATGAGGATCATGCAGTCGATCATATTAAAAAGCAAAAGCCCGGGAGTTCCTGTTAAGGCGTAGAACGGAATCGAAACCACGGAAAGCAATATCGGATGCTTGGGAACGAAACCATTCTGACCGATGGCAAGTTGTCCGTTCAGCGGATCTGTGGGAACGTTGTTTGCGATGAGCAGGTCGCCATCCTTGATGATGGATTCGATAACTGCGCGGTAATAAAAGGAATCCCCTTGCAGGAAACTTTCGGACGAATCAGATCGGGAAATGATGAGAGGCAAATAGATTAGAAAAAGATATAACAGGATGGCAGAGATCCAGTTTCTGTCTGAGATGCGATGTGTTGTCATTTCAGTATTGTCCATCTCCAGTTTCCCGTTGAACTTGTGAGCACAGCAGCACAAGTTGAAATACAATTGGAAAATTATAGCACTCCCAATTAAAGGAAGCTCCCATGCCACAAGCTGACCAGGGCATTACCCAAGATCGTTACACCATCATTCCGCGCACAGCGATATTTTTGCGACGGGGCGAATCGTATCTACTTCTCAAGGGCGCGCCTACAAAACGTCTATGGGCGAACAAATATAATGGACTCGGCGGTCATATTGAACGGGGAGAGGATGTTTTGTCTGCGGCGAAGAGGGAATTGTTGGAGGAGACGGGGCTTGATGCCGAGTTATGGCTGTGTGGAACGTTGATCGTAGACGCAGGGGAGACTGGCATTGGTTTATATATTTTTAGCGGAGAATGCCCGGAGGGAGAGCCTATCCCATCGGATGAGGGTATAGCTGAATGGGTGGAATATGATGCGCTTGGACAATTGCCTGTGGTCGAAGACCTGCCCGTATTGTTGTCCAGGATCCATGCGATGAAACGCGGCGATGTCCCCTTCAGTGCGCGTTCTTTTTATGATGCAGAAGGAAAGCTAACTGTAAAATTCTCTCATTAATGCTGTTCGACATACGGCGAAAAAATTGGGCGGACGGTCTGCTTGATTTCATGTTAAGGGATATTGTACGATTGGAGTTCGATATTTTCAGTGAAAGACTGTCCAGCGACATCGCCGTTGCCAGAAGCTTTGATCCATCCGATATTTGGGGCAAACCAGTAGAAGTAATTTCCTTTGAAAGTAATGGGTACTTTATATCCCTCATAGGTGACGTTGATTTTGACAACTGTATCCACCTGAACTTTCATCGCTTCGAAAGTTCCGGCAGGTACAGTGATGTTTTCAAGTCCGATCGCGCTAAAGTTGGTTTGTGCGCTGCCATTGGCTTCGCCTTCATGATCTGCCAGTTTCATTTTGCCCGTGAAAAAGAGAGAATGTTGCCATAGGTTTCCGGATTGAATGTCGTTGGGGAAGGTCACCCCGGTAATTTGACTCACATCGAGTTGTACCTGCATGCTTTGTGAATTGAGTGCAGCCGCGGCAGGACCATTGAGCTGCAGAGCAACCAACCCTTCTGGTTTGCAGGACCATTCGATCGTTCGGGTCAATTCCCCAAAATTGGATGTGAGTGTGAAACCATCTTGGCGTACCGATGTGACGGTATCTACAAAACTGTAATCGCCAGCCTGGCTTCCCGTACTCTTATAGCTCCATGTAGCGCCCTGCCTGATGGGATAATACAGGTTGGCGCAAAGTGAATTTTCCACAACGGGTAGCGCTGTGGGGCTGTTGAGTCCGTCCGTTGTTTCATTGGGAGACGAATCTGTTTTTTTGCTGGAACAGGAGGAGAGAAGCAAAAGTGCAAGAAGGATTATATTTTTTAGACTGTGTTTCCAATTCATTCAAACGATTTCCTTAGCGCCACTTTTTTAACATGACGGTAAATGTACTTCCTTTTCCGGGCTCGCTCACCACATCGAGCGAACCTTGATGTTGTGCGATCACCTGACGCGTGATCGCCAGCCCCAACCCAATACCACCGTAAAGATCGTTTCCACTTTTATCGATATGATAGAAACGGTCGAAGATGCGCGGCAGATTTTCAGATGCAATCCCGATGCCATGATCCTCCACGGCAATGAAGGCCTTGTCTCCAGTTGCGCTCAGTCGCACTTCCACTTCTCTTCCAGCAGGACTGAACTTGATGGCATTATCTACCAACGCCATGAGCGCTCGTTCAAGGGATTTGGCATCGCCCGAAACCGGGAACAAGCCCGGGCTGGGTTTGATGCGCAATTTTACATTCCGTTCTGTGGCTTGTGGCATGTATCGCTCCACAACCTGCTGAGCGACTTCGTTCATATCCACGCCCTGGAAATCGGGGAGGACCAGATCCATTTCCTGCAGGAACAGGATGTCGTTGACGAGCGTTGAGATCTGCTGGACATTGCGTGCCACCGTCTCGATCCCTGCTGTAAGTTGGTCGCCGGCCATGATACCTTTCTGCAGCATTTGCAGATATCCGTTTGCCACCATTAGTGGTGTGCGCAATTCATGAGCCACGTTGCTGAGAAATTCACGGCGTGCCAACTCCTGTTCGGCAAGTTTCTGATACGCCTCGGCCAGTTCACTTGCCCGCATGCGCAGGTCATCCACGGCCATTTGATCGTTCTGTCGCAATCGGTTGCTGATCTCGCTGACCATGGCCATCGCAATGCTGCTGCTGTTGTGCAGCACGCGGTCAAAGGATGCTTTGTCGAGCTCAAGAGCAGTCAGCGCGGTTTTAACTGTGACCGTGGCAGCACGCGGTGCATTGTGGATGAGAGCCATCTCGCCGAAAAAGTCGCCGGGCAGAAGGGTCTTGAGCAGTCGCGCTTCGCTGTTGTTGATGTTCTTGGTGACTTCTGCTTCACCTTCGAGAATCATATAGAAACGATCCTCTACTGCGTTCTCACGGCAGAGAACAGTCCCCGGTTCGTACGAGCGGACACTGCTGTGGGCGATCAGTTCTTCGATCTCATTTGGTTTGATTCCCGGAAACGCCCGGGGAATGATGCGGGAAGGAGCGCGTCGTGTCGTCATAGATACCTACTCCATGAACAAAAGTTGGATCATTCTAGCACGCAAAAAACCAGGGAGTATTCACCCAAATGCACTACTGCCGATCGAATAGTTTATTTTGACTTATATCCGATCATGCGCAGGAAGTCCTTGCGCCAGGCAATGCCTTCCTCGTCTTCAATGCCTTTGGGGGAGAAACCATCCACCACACCGAGGATGCCGCGTCCCTGTTCTGTCTGTGCAACCAGAACTTCGGTGGGATTCGCGGTGGCACAGAAGATGCGGGCAACCTCAGGAATATTTTTAATCGCGTTCAACACGTTGATCGGGTAAAAACCTTCGCCCAGGAACAGGATGAACGAATGCCCTGCACCGACCGCCTGTGCATTCTTCCTGGCCAGCTCGATCATCGTTTCGTCTGTTCCGCTCCAGCGAATGAGACATTTTCCCGATGCTTCGCAAAATGCCAGCCCGAACTTGATGCCCGGAACGGCAGTAACCATTGTTTCGTGAATATCTTCCACGGTCTTGATGAAATGGGATTGACCCAGAATGAAGTTGATGGGTTCGGGCTTTTCGATTTTGACGGCTTGAATATCCATCGGATTCTCTCCTGCTCACAATCGGATTTTATCTATGATACTTCAATTGGTGGAATGTAGTAACGACTGAAGTCGTTGCCATGTTACTTTTTGGGGAACCATGGAATGAAGGACTGGGTCTGTTGTATGTACTCTTCATAGCCCGGTTTGTGCTTCATCATTCGCTCAAGCATCGCTACGCCGGAAACTTTTACCAGCAGATAGGTCATGATGATAGGGGAGAAGATCGTCCACCATGCGCCGGCAGCCAGGGCGATGACATAATATCCCCACCAAAGGACAGATTCGCCAAAGTAGTTTGGGTGACGGGTGTATTTCCACAGCCCTGCCGTGAGAATTTTTCCACGGTTGGATGGGTCTGCTTTGAAGTGCATCAGTTGAAAGTCGCCAATTGATTCAAAGAGTAACCCAAATGCCCAAAGCAAAACGCCGATCATATCGAGCGGAGTCAAAATGGCTGGGAACCCGGATGTCTCTGCAGCGATAATCGGGGTGGAGATGATCCACATTAAAACACCCTGTAGAAGAAATACCTTGAAGAACGAAATCCACCACCAACGCGAACCACTTTCATCGCGCCATTTGGCATACCGAGGGTCCTCTGGCTTGCCCCAGTTGCGGATGCCGATATGTACAGCCAGCCGTAATCCCCAGATGGTAACAAGAATGGCGATCAATTGTTTGCGTGGTAAATACCCCAGAGCGTTGGCAAACACGAACCATGCAATAACGATGAAGCCAATACCCCAAAAGATGTCTACAATGCTGGAATTCTTGATCGCAAGACTGATGAGCCAGAGCAACGTCATGGAAACGAATACAATCATGCCCGAAATGAGGAACGCGCTGGTGAAATTCATCCCTATTTCCTTTCGTAGAAGACCAGTAAAGTCGTCCCGTATTTACGCTGTTCGATCTGTACTAAATTCACCAGCGGGATCTCTCTGTACTCTCGCGGGTCGATCTGCACGATGACCCAACTGTCATTGCTCAACCAATTGGTGTTATCGTCCACGAGTTCGAGTGCCTTCTCCCACATGTCCTTATACTGCGGCGGCGCGATATAGATGTAATCGAACTGCGCATCTGCATCTCTCGACAGCATGGTGAATGCATCGCCTCTGCGAATCTCTGATTGACTGGAAAATCCGCAGTGGTCCACGTTGAAACGGATCGTGTCAATTGGCTCGCGGTTCAGGTCGGTGAAGCGCACGAACGTCGCACCACGGCTGAGCGCCTCGATGCCGATGGCACCTGTGCCTGCGAACAGGTCCCACCAATGCGATTCGATCACATCGCTCGCAAGGATGTTGAACAATGCCTCTTTTACACGGTCTGTGACAGGTCGAGTGGTATCGCCCGGAACGGACTTAAGTTTGCGCCCTCTGGCTTTGCCTGAAATCACACGTAGGGTCATTCAACACTTTTCCTTGCCGCCATGATATTTCCATGCGACGCGATGATCGGGACGACACATCCCGTGCCGAGCAGGAATCGCCTGCCGCCGGTCTGCTGGATGGCATCCGCCGCTTCCCTTTGGACCTCAGTCTGATCCTGATATACCAGCGTTTCTTGCCTCATGCCTCCGCACATCACACCTTTAAACAGGGACTGCGCCTCCGTCAGTGACGGATACGACTCACGGTCATGCCAGTTGACGATCTGAAATGGCAGATCGTTCGCTAGTTCAAAATGGATTTTGTCACCGTGCAGGTGCAGCATGTTGCACCACAGCGTTTGTGCCGGCTTGATGGTCTCTTTGTCATAGATCAAGCCGAGAGTCTTATATTCTTCATAACTGAGATATTGTCTCTGTGCATGTTGGACTGCATAGAAGATGCCATCGATGCCGATTGAAATACAAGCCTCTATGAAAAGCCGTGTTGTTTGGGCAATGGTTTCGAATCCCTTTTTCACTGACTCGGGATATTTGTGAAGATGCTCCAGTAAAAGATCATTCCCTGCCAGATTCTTGGCCTGTGCCAGCGGACTGAAGATCGTCTGGAGCAGGGGAGTGTCTGAGTTGAGACGAGCGCGAATGGAACGGAGACACTCCAACTGTCCCGCGAGATGCGGGGAAGTGGGCGGGAGGACAACCAGCTTTTCCCAGTCGCTTGCTTCATGGATGACGCGTTTGCTATAGCCGCGTGTCCCTTCGGTGCTACCGGCCCATTCATCCTCCACGCCCCAATCTTTGAGACAAAACGAAGAGGCTGGAGTTACTTTGAGCAGGTCGAAGTCATAGTTCTGTTGATAATGCAGATGGGAATCTGCCAGCAATTCAGGCGACTGGTCATCGACAGGGAAGTGACGCCATAGCGCAACTGGCGGACGATCGATGAGTTCGCCGTGCATGGCTGCCTGGATTCGTTCTTTGTGTGTGGTCATGGGACTCTCTTGATGATACAGAATAACGCCTTGCCGCGTTTGATTTCGATGATGGGGGATATATCTTTCAAGATACGCAAATCTTCGTTTGAACGCGTGTTGACCAAAATATAGTCACCACTTTGCACATCACTGCCTGCGCCGCGCAACTCATAGACATTGATGTTTTCATTGGCGTAATATGCAGCGATGTAGGCTTCGCGATGAACAAAGAGATCGATGGGTTCGTTCACCTGATCTAGTTCTTGCACTGCTTCTTTATAACAGGTAAGCCAGAAATCGGTCTCGTAGTTTCGGAACACATTTTGCGTTCCGCCGATAAAGGAATTGTAATAGGTGTACTCATAGGGATGAAGTTGGGCGATCCCAACGATCCCAGGGAAAAGAATGACTGCCACAAGTGTTGCGTATAGCCATTTTGTGAGATAAGGCTGAACACTGCGGATGCGCTCTTCAATGAACTCAAACGCAAAGCCTGAGAGGATAAAGATGGGTGGAACAATGAATAGAAAGTGACGGATGCCATCATACATTGCAGGTTTGCGGAGGATCACATACGCGATAAGGATGACGAACCAGGACAATGTGAGAGTCAGTGTGATTAGTTTGCTTGGTTTCTGTGACGATTGTTCTTTGAGTAATTTCCAACAGCCAGTGACGATTCCAAGCGTAAATAGAAACCAGACAGGTTCAGTGAATGTTGTGGCTAACATGAAAGGCAGGTAGCGGCGCGGTAATTCACCGGCACGGTATACCTGTCCATCGAAGAGCACAGATAAGTTGGTAGGGTTATCAGACATAAAGCGAAAGACGCCGATAAAATTCGCGATCGGGTCTTCCCAGAGATACGGCCATGTGATGAACATAATGAGGATGGCGAATGCACCGTAAGCGAAGAAGATCAACCACGGGGATACTGAGCCACGAAGCTCTTTATTACTACGAACGACGAAGACAAAATACGCAACGATAATGAATCCTGCAAGTGGACCAAGAATGCGGATCGATGTTGTGATTCCCAGAACGATAGCTGGAAGAATTACAGTCGAAACTTTCGGCTTGCCTTCTTTGAATGCATCGACCATCTCAAAACCGAGACAGACCGATGCCAGAAAGAATGTCAAAAAGGGTGGATCCTTGGGATTAATGAAGGCATGTCCCCATAGAAGCGGCTGCCAGGCAAATAACGCGGATGCAATCAATGCGGCACGCGAATTCATCCAGCGCGTTGCCAGGCGGTAGAGGAAATAAATGCCGAGTTGAAAGAAAAGGAAGTTAACCAGGTGCCAGGCAGAAGCTTGGTCCAGACCGAGCGACTGCAAAAGGTAGACGGGTTCCCGAGCAAGAAATAAATAGGCAGGCCCGCGTGTCTTATGGTCATCTCCGCTGGAGCCGTAGGAATTGGCTACATCGAAATGTCCGCTGAACCATTCACGCGGCGAATAAGCATAGCCAAGCGCATTCCCGTAATCGTAAAAAAGAGGTTCGTCCCACGAGAACCCGTAGTCGCGAAAAACAAATAAGCCGACAATAAGGTTGACGGCTATCAGGAGGAAGATCGGTTTTTCCAGAAATTTCTTGAACACGGGATTCATACTACCGGATTGCCACGGGCATCGAACACATTGATCTTTGCCTTGCGCGATGGGCTATTGAGATATTCCATATCGAGGAGTCCCCAGACCATTGAATCGCTCCATCGGTCCAGAAAGCGTGTCTTGGCACGCAGTGTTCCTTCGTAGGTGAAACCTAACTTGCGGGGAATGGCAGCCGATGCAACGTTGCCCGGGTCACAATGGATCTCCACACGATGGACATGGATGATCTCGAACGCCACCTTTACCAGCGCGGCAGTGGACTCGGTGACCAACCCTTTGTTGGTATAGTCTTTGTGAATCCAATAGCCAATTTCCAGTTGTTCACTGCCAATGCGAGTATGCAAACCTGTGCCGCCGATCAGGCGTGATTCGTCTTTGTTGAAAATGGCATAAATGAAATCTTCACCCAGGTCGAATTCGCCGCGGAAGCGCGTGACTCGATCGGCTATCACATCGAAAGGTTCGGGTTCGGTATGTGCCCAGGGCATCCAGGGTTTGAGATGTTCCCGGCTTTCATTTACGGAATTGGCGAGCATTTGTGCGTCAGACGGGTTGTAACAGCGTACAACGAGTCGTTCCGTTTCGATTCGGTAGGCGGGATTGTTGAAGAACGGGGTTCTCATTTTTTCTTCGACGACTTTTTATTGGAGGCAGGCTTTTTGTTGAAGCCAGACAACAAAGAGGCGAGTTCCTTCTCTTCGCTGACCTGTCCTTTGAAATATTCATTCATGAAATGCGAACGCCGCAGGCGCAATGCCATGGGTGCAACGGCTTTGAGATCATCGGCGGTGACTTCCTCACGTCCATCAGCGGCGGTATAGGCACGTGCGGATTCGAACCATGTGATCTCAGCGCGCAGGGAGTCGATTCCCATTTGCTGGACCAGATGAATGGCAGGGTTGGCAATCGTATCTGGAATGAGAACTTTGCGGACTCGCTCTCTCGCGTTGCGGATCTCGGAGGCTGCCGCTTCCATCTCCGCCGCGAATTGCCCCGCCATCTGACGCGGATTCGCCAGATATGCTTGAACTCTGCGATACGCTTCGAGACGTTCCTCGGCATTTTCGAGCCCGCGAACGATGACGCGCAGTCCGAAGCGATCGAGGATCTGTGGTCGTAGACGTCCCTCCTCGGGGTTCATCGAACCGATCAGCACAAAGCGCGCCCGATACGTTGCCACGACAGGGCCGCGCCGAACAGTGTACGAGCCCTGTGCTGCGGCGTCGAGGATCGAATCGACAATATCGTCGCTGAGCAGATTGATCTCATCGATGTACAGAAGATTTCGATCTGCCTGTGCCAAGATCCCGCGGCGGATGCGCATGCGCTCATGGAGGGCGGCACGCTCATCAATACTTCCAACCACATCGTCGAGCCGGGCGTTCAGCGGAAGTTCGATCAGGCGGACTTTATCGGGTGCCGTCAGCGGCTGTCCTTCACCATACTTCTTGGCACAATCGGGGCAGACCGCATCGATGCCGCCGATCTCGATATCTTCAGGAAGACAGCTGTAGAAACAGGTACTTCGTTCTACCTGTGGCAGCAGGTCCAGCAGGCTGCGAACGGCTGTTGTCTTGGCAGTACCGCGCGGACCGATCAGCAAAATCCCACCGACGTTGGGGTTGATCAACCCCAATAGGAGGGCGAGTTTCATCTCATGCTGGCCGACAATCCCTAAAAAAGGAAAAGGAATTGCCTCGGTGAGGCGTCCCTCTTCAGCCGTGAGAGGCGGAAGAGATTTTCCTGCAACATAATCCACCAGTTCACGCAAATTGCGGAAAGGATTAATCGGTTCTTTCGTTTCGGTGTGGGTGGAGTCGGGTTGGGTCATATCCAATTCATGTCATTGCGAGCGTTGTTTGCGAAGCAATCTTCTGTTTACAGGTCCTTCGATATTTC
>CAZKSG010000030.1:0-10979 GCA_964555335.1 uncultured Anaerolinea sp. | reverse complement strand
TCTTCGGTTTCCGCGATCAGTCCCGGGACAGATGTAGGGCGTCCTTCATCGTCGAGGGCGACGTATACAAGATAAGCGGTGTTCGTATGGGTACGCTCTCCGGTGATCGGGTTCTCGGCGAGTACCTGTACTTCCGATTCCATCGAAGTTCGTCCCACGTAACTCACTTCGGCGTTGATGATGATCAAGTCGCCGACGCGGATGGGCTGCCGGAAGACCATCGAGTCGATGGCAACAGTCACCACCTTGCGCTGCGCATGTCGCATGCAAGCCAGTGCACCGCCTTCGTCGACAAGCTTCATGATCCAACCGCCATGGATGTTGCCCAGCAGGTTGGCATGTTCGGGATGCATGAGTTGAGAAATGGTGATGCGCGAGGCGCGAATCGGTTTGGAACTCTCTGCCATGATAGTGGATCTCTCTTCCATGAGTTTACCATTTCTCCCCGATAAAAGCAGGGGCGACCCGCCAGGGTTCTGACAGGTCGCCCGTTTTTCTTATACAGCCGATTAATCAAGGTCTTCGCGCAGTTCGCCGTCGTCCACAGTATGGAGACGTTCCGGCTCTTCGACGAGCACATCCACGAGACTGTGGGTAAGTTCGCTGAGCATTGGCGCTAACGGAGTGACAGCCGGAAGGGTGATCCGCCCAGGTGAAGGAGGCATCTTCAGGCGTGGATGGATCACATCGTCTGCCCGGGTGTGTACGATACGCGGGTCATTCGTCAGAAATCCAATGTAGTTGCCCAGGACAGAATAAACTTCCCTCTTTGGGGTGACTAAACCGATCCATTCACCGCTGCAGTTGAAAATGTAGGGGAAAGCAAGGAAGGCTTCTGCTTCGCCACGTGAGGAATAAATGGGAATAATGCGTTGATTCTGCGACATGGGTTTACCCTTGATATAGTGTTTTAACCTTCGCAAGGTTCTACATTACTCTACATCATTATACGTCCAATAGCGGTTGATAAAAAAGTTCCAAATCATTACAACTCCGACCGCAAGTGCGAGCGTCGCGTTACGGGCGAGAGTTTCAGCAAGTGTATCAGACAGGTGAGCCATGTTCTCGAATGCCTGAGCCAGGGGCGGTTCGGCATAATGCAGGATCGGAATTCGGATGGCGATGCCTGCTGCATTGACAAGAAAGAACATCCCCAATTGGTGCAGAACGTGCCGTGAACGTGAATCGGGATAGGTCCAGTAACGATTGAAGATGAAATTACTGGTGACCGCACAGAGAAACGAGATTGTCCCGGCAAGGACAAGGCGCATGTTGGCGAAATGGGTCAACATATTCATAACGCCGAAGTCAATGACAGCTCCCAGCGCCCCGACGGTTGCAAACTTCAAGAAACGAACACGCTCCTTGTTTTCAGCCAAAATCATTAGTCAAGCCCCAGTTTTTTCTTGAAGTACGGAACAGTCTTATGGATGCCTTCCTCAAGCGAGACCTTGGGTTCCCATTTTAGGATCTCACGGGCGCGGGTGATATCGGGACGGCGTTGCTGCGGGTCGCGGACACTACGCGCATCTTTGACGAATGTGATGCCGGCCTTGTTTCCGGTGATGCGGTTGATCGTTTCGGCAAATTCAAGGATGGTCATCTCGTGCTGGTTGCCGATGTTGACGGGAAGATGTTCATCGGAATACAGTAAGGTGACAATGCCTTCAACGAGGTCGTCTACAAAGCAGAAGGAGCGGGTCTGGTCGCCTTCGCCGTAGACTGTCAACGGCTGACCAAGCAATGCCTGTTTCAGAAGATTGGGCAGGGCGCGGCCGTCCTCTAGGTCCATGCGCGGGCCGTAGGTGTTGAAGATGCGCACGATGCGCGTATCCACTTTGTGGAAGCGGTGATAAGCCATCGTCAGGGATTCGGCAAAGCGCTTGGCTTCATCGTATACGGCGCGCGGACCGGCCGGGTCCACATTGCCGGCATAATCCTCCGATTGCGGGTGGACGAGCGGGTCGCCATAGATTTCGCTGGTGGAGGCAAGCAGGAACCGCGCATTATTGGCACGAGCCACGCCGAGACAGTTATGCGTTCCAAGCGCACCGGCTTTCATTGTTTGGATGGGAAGGTTGAAATATCCCGAGGGCGATTGTGGGTTCGGGCTGGCAGGTGACGCAAAGTGCAGGATCGCATCCACCTTACCGTTCACGAAAATATAATTCGATACATCATGTTTGTAAAACGAAAACTTTTCATTCCCTATCAAGTGCGCAATATTTTCACGATTGCCTGTAATGAAATTGTCCAATCCGATAACGTCATGCCCATCGGCCAGCAGGCGGTCGGAAAGGTGTGAGCCGAGAAAGCCGGCTGCTCCAGTGATTAAGATCCTCATGTGATTATTCCTCTCTGTGATAATTATTTCCAATCAATACGTGTGACAAGTCCATCGCCGGTCACTTGATAGGCTTGATTATTGCCACTGTCCACAAGCCAAAGATTGCCCTGATAAACGACTGCTATAAAATCGCCGGATTGCCCTTCAATGGGATCGGGCGCCCACACGGGAGTCTGCGGTTCGAGTCCGGGCGCATCCTTAGCCGGGAAGATCGTCCGCCGATTCGATCCATC
Organism: uncultured Anaerolinea sp.; assembly: GCA_964555335.1. Classification (GTDB taxonomy): domain Bacteria; phylum Chloroflexota; class Anaerolineae; order Anaerolineales; family Villigracilaceae; genus Defluviilinea. Next base: position 8,399 of record CAZKSG010000030.1, on the reverse strand, counting down.
CCGGTCCATCACGGCGACGCGATAACGGCTCGTCTCGCTCTGTTCAGGAAAGATCGCTTGTAGATAGGCGACCTGATATTGCCGTTCGCGCGAACTCGATTGCAGGCTCGATACGGCTGGGTACGCAAACATCCCGGTCTCTTTCACGATCTCGACGTTGGTGTTGTTCTCAAAGGATGTCGCGCTGATATCAAAGAACGGCGAATCTTCTTCGTTGACCAGACTCGGTGGTGGAGCATGCGAGATGTAGTACAACGTCTTTCCGTCTGCGCCCCATACAATTTGTGGCAGCCAGGCCCAATCGCTATGGGTGTTGAAGGGCGTGATATCGAGCAGCGGTTTGAGATATTTGCCGTCGATATCGACTGTGCCAATGCCGCCAGGAGTGGCATACGCAAGCCGCCCATCCTTCGAAAAAGCGAATGTCATGCCCCACCAACCGTACACGCCGCCGCTGCTGGCGTCCAATATTTTGCGTTTCTCGCCCGTTGAAATGCTATAACGGGACAGGTCATTATTTGCCTGCCAGCCAGGCGCCGTGCTGCGCGGCTCGACCGTGGAGTACGCGATTGAGTTTGTCCCGGGAATCCAATCGGCGAAGTGGACAATGTTAGACAGCCCGGTGCTGAACGGTTTGCCGCCATCCGTGCGGACCGCCCAAAGAGTATTGATCTCTTTGTCCGCAGGTTTGGTGGATTTGCGAGTGAAGATCAAAAACGCACCGTTGGGTGATAGCTTGAAGATGCGCCCATCAAGATCACCTGTTGTGACCAGCGCCGTTCGGTTCGCTGTGGATGAGTCGATCACCCATGCATTGCCGCCGGCGAGATACGCCAGTTTGCCGGGGATCGGCAGCGGCGTAAACGATGCCTGCGAGCCAACCATGATGATCTCAGGTAGTGCATCCTGCAGGATGACCGTTTTGACAACGGTTCTGCTGATTTCTACTTCATCTTCCAGGACACGCCGCCAGGTGAGTTCCTGTTTCCCGTTCACACCTGCCTGAACAAGGCGGGTCTCTCCCTCGGGAAGCGACTCGTTTCGCACCACCTGCCGTTCGAATGGAATGATCTGTTCCTCAGTCTCGAACACTTCCTTGACGCGTGAGATGCTGATTGAGTTACCGTCTGCAAGGACAGTGTAAAGTGGAGGCTCTACCTTGTCGAGGTCGCCCACGGTAATTTCAGCCGCTTGAAGCGCTTGCGTAACCGTTGTCCCCGAGGGGACAGTCACATTGCGCGATGTATCGTCCACATGGATGCTAATGGTGATGTCCTTTCCCGTCACTTGCGGGGAGGCACAACCTGTCAGCAAGGCGAATGTGAGAAAAACGGCGAGAAGGGTTCGGCTTGGGAAGATGCGATGCATGTCTTTCGTAGTGACGTTTTATTTACAGATTTCAGACTCCATTACCTAATGGGAACAACATCGGCGTGGGAAGTATTGTATAATCCGTCCGCTACCGGATACGCCCGGTGATGGTCATGATCCCATCGGCAATGGAAATGCTTTCGATGCGCAAGCCCGTAGCGACTGGGCCAAGTGAGCCGGTATAGGCTTCACGGACCATCGCACTGATCGCCTCCTTAAGTCCGTTCGGCGCTGGCAGTGGACCAAAATCAGCCGATGCAATTTCGATCTTCGGCTGACCGTTCTCATCCACTCCTACATTGACAATGATGCCGATGTTGGCGGTGAACATGCCCTGTATGGTCTTTCCATAGATCTGCATTTGCCCGTTGAGCAGATAGACTTGTGGGTCGTTGATGAGCGGTTTGTTGTCCTGTTGCAGGGTCGGGTCGTTTTGCAGGCGTGCCGCGATATAGGATGTGATCTGCGGTTCGGTAAAATTCAACGTGATTGTGCCTGTGGTTACGCCTTCATCGAGCGCTCGCTTGATCTCGTCTTGAATGCTTTGTGCAGCTTCCGTTGAAACGGGAATGGTCGGAAGCGCCGAGTAATCAGGTCCACCCACGTTAATGGTGCAGGCTAGCGATGTAAGGATCAGTGTCAGCAAAAAGATAGGTAATATGGTTTTGGTTCGTGTCATTTTCTTTCCGAAATCTGTATTACACACTTCATAAGCGGAGCAATTATAGCATGAGCGACTCTCAGCCCTCTTCAGAGCAAAATATCGAAATCGAATTGCCACTTTCTGCCCAATTGGAAGCAATGTTGTTCGTTGCCGCAGAACCCGTGACAATGGCCCAATTAGCCGCTGCCCTGGATATTTCTGTCTCGGTTGTTGAACGCGGACTTAACGAACTGGACGCTTCCTTATCCAGCCGCGGCCTTCGTCTGCAACGACATCAGGGACGCGTCCAATTAACCACCGCGCCCCAACTTGCCGAATTGATCGAGCGTTTCCTCGGCCTCGAAGCGACGTCTCATCTCAGCCGCGCCGCGCTCGAAACCCTGGCAATCATTGCCTACCAACAGCCGGTCACCCGTCCGCAGATCGACTCCATTCGCGGCGTGAACAGTGATGGCATGATGAAGAGTCTTCTGAACAAGGGACTTATTCTCGAGTCCGGCCGTGCCGACGGACCTGGACGTCCGATCTTATATTCCACTACACCGGAATTTCTGCAACACTTTGGGTTGAACTCCATCCTGGAAATGCCCCCGCTCGCCAAGCTTGAGGAAGAAGGTGAGATGACCCAGAACGAAATGTTGAAGGGATAACAAAAAGAGTGCGGTTTGCATAAACCGCACTCTTTTTGTAAGTCAGTTTGTCTCTTTCAATCTTCTGAAATTGCAAATGCATGTTGTGCATTGGGCGTAGTGATCAACAAGAGGATGATCATCAACACCGCAGACAGAATACACCACATACAAGTGGCGCCGATGACAAATGGTTCTAAAAATGTCAGGTAGGTTGAAAACAGCGCTCCAAAAATACACAATCCCCAGATGGCGATCGACGCCAGCTTCTGGATCGACTGAGGTCCATACTGTAATGCGACCCAACTCGCTAAAATGGAAATATAGCCGATCAGCCCGAGAACGCCGATGGGCAGGAAACCGAACAGGGTTGCATATCGGCTGTTTTGGACCGCATCGCATCCGCCTGACGGCCCGCAGGCAACCGGTCCGCCTGTGGATTCGATGAACGTCAAATAACCAGCGACCGTCAATCCTCCGATACAAGAGATCAAGACCGACCATTTGTACCAATCATGCACAAGTGGATGGGAACTCTTCCAGTATATCTTGAAGATAGGAAGGATTATATTAAGTGCCAGGACAATCGAAACAATCGCAGCAAAGACAAAGGTGATGCCTTTTGTTTGAAGCAGGTCTACAGCAGCCGGAATGCCAAGAATACTAAAAGCAGGGAGCAATTTCCCGAACCAACTAGTTTCGAGTGAATCAGATCTACCATTCAAGGTCAGCACAACAGATGTAAACCAGGTGACGATCAGCGCTATCAAAACCATCACAGCCAGAGTATTGGGTAATGGGGATCTCATGAAAATGTCGATCATTGTTTTCCTTCTGTGTGCAGTGTTCTCCGTTCGATGTTCATTCGCCCAAATGCTTGCGCTTTAAGTGACGGGTGATTCCCAACAAGTCTGGATAAATCTTGTGCGGATTTAGGTCTGCATACTCGATGAATTCATAAGCGCCCTGCAGCGTCGACTCTGGGAGACGTACTTTTACAATGGCATCGGGTGCAATATCTTCGATGGCGCCTCCTTCACTCCCGTGGATGGTAAACGTTCCGCTTTGGGCAAGCATGCGTTCGTTTTGAAACGGAGGCGCTATGGCAATGGGGTATGCTGCGGCGAACGGCTCACTGTTCCAGTAAACCGCTTTGTATTCGAATTTGCTATCAGGGATTTCCTTGATTTTCTTTAGCCCACTTTTCTTGTTCAGCTTGACCGGGTCCAGGACATACACCGCCAGGTCACCATGAGAGGGGTGATGGTCAAGAACCGCAAAAGCAACGGCCACGCCCAGTGTTTCTGTCCAATCCAGCAGGCGGGTGGGGACGCCATAATGCTGCATGTCAAAGAGAGTCTCCCAATCATTGGTCCACTTTTTCGACATCAGCAGAGAGAGTCTATAGAAATCATCAAAGAGTAGTTTTTCTCTTTCAAGCCCGATCGCGGAACGGTGCAGGCTGGGGATAAGTTTCCACGTTTCGCTCGAATGCCCGCGGTACCAGACGATCCCCGGTTTGCCGAGTTTTTCGCGTGCCTGTCGAATATTCTCAAGGAAGTCATACCAATCAGAACTCATATTACCTCTCCTTGGTTATGTTTTTTTATTGGACTTGGCTGGTAGCACCTTATTCTCGTGGACAACGGGTCAAAACATACACATGTTGAAAGTATACTGCCAAAAAGATGAATCTTAATTAGGATGACGCTCGGGAAATTCTCTTCCTCGTTCCTTTCAAAGGCAAGGTTGCAGACTGAAGTATGCCATTCGAAGAAGCGCAGATAATCGCATCATTGATCGAATGACACATCCCGAAATCGTATGCATTAATGATCAATAAACGGGCATCGACTGGGTACCCAAGGTCCATTCATCGGATGATTCGTCTGACAACACTAACGGATATGCCCACCTGCTTCGGCTTCATCTAGCACAGCCAGGATGGTGTTAGCCAGTTCCCGCGCAGCCTCTGCGCTGAGTTCCACGGCGACGCGGGCAGAGGTCCCGATGGATTCGTTAACGAAGTCGATATTGAGGGCATGTTCCAATGGGGCATTGAAGGGATGATCGTAGGAGATATTAGCCCCTTCCAATTTGAACCAGCCATCCGTTCCTTTGCCGCTGCCCTCCGTTTTAATTTTTTCAACGATCATGGTGCACATGTATTTTTCCTTTATAAGTCACGAAAGTTGCTTTCCTAAAAATGCAAACACCTTTTGCCAGCCATCCACAGCCTGCGCCTGACGATACATGGGAGCATGGTAATAAAAGAAACCGTGTCCCGCGCCATCGTAGCGATGGAATTCGTAAGACTTGTTGTATTTCTTGAGTTCAGCTTCATGCTGATTCACTTGTTCTGGCGTGGGAGACGAGTCATCATTGCCAAAGATTCCCAGAATGGGACACGACAAATCTTTTGTGTACTCCAGCGGTGAAACGGGAAATTTTGCGTTCAACTGATCGGATGTCATAACCACCCGTCCGCCCCAGCAATCCACAATGGCGTTGAACTCTGGAGTGCGACACGCGGTCAAATACGCATGACGCCCGCCAGAGCACGTGCCGAAAATACCGACCTTGCCCTTCACGTATGGAAGTGACCGCAAATAATTCATCGCACCAGCGAGATCGCCAACTGCTTGATCGTCAGCAATGCCGCCTTCGCCGCGTACTTTTGCGGCGACATCCTCAGGTGTGCCATGCCCGGCCCGAAAGTAGAGATTGGGCGTGATGGTTACAAATCCGTGATTGGCAAATTTGAATGTAGCCTCTCGATACCATTCGTCCCAACCAGGCATATGATGAGCCAGCACCATTGCAGGGAAGGGACCGGGTCCCAGTGGGCGGGCTAGATAGGCATTTATGGGGTCGCCATTCGCACCGGTCATTGTCACGGTTTCGGCGAGCAGGCCTTCATACATGTCAGTTCGATACATGAGATGCTCCTCTCTTGGGTCCTTATAATCCTGTTATGAACCATTGTAACAAGATTGTGATATTCTCAGAAATTTTGAGTCCACATCTGAATGTCAAACAATTAAAGAAATCACTCAGCAGACTCTCATTGATGCGAACCGCTTGGAGGTTTATACTGCTCCAGGGGTACTAATCTGAAATACAGGCGAAACTTTCGAACTGAAACGGGGTTTCGATGCTCAGGTAACAAGGAGTAAATGAAATGACTGATAGCATCTCGTTTTTTGACCGCCCAAATGTCGAAAAGGGCGTTATTAATGTGGGACAAGGAGTCCCTTTTGCGATCGAGTGTGTGGCTAATCCATCTGTAGGAATCGGCGGAGTCTATGGCACATGGGGAGATAGCTATGACAATGAGACTCTTCCTAGCTTTCTCGAGCAGCGATTAGGGCGCCCGCTTCAGGACAACGAAAAGTTGAATCTGTCTGAGTTGGGTTTTCGCAGCCGACACCATACTCCGCTCAACCTGTCGAGCGAAGAGCATACCCGTCTCGAAGTGGAGATCGGCAGCCGTTTCCTGAGTGAAGCGATCAAGGCATGCAAATGGGAACCCTCTGAAGTGGAGGCTGTGCTCATCGGCATGAGCGCCCCGATCGCCGAAGACTATCTCAACCAGATCACAAAGGCAGCCGGTATTCCCGAGGATGCTTTAAAAGTTGCCATCCACAAAGCCTGCGACGGTTCAACGAGCAGTCTGCATTTGGCATTGAACCCCGACCTTCCGGAGAATAAGCAGTTGAATGGAAGGAACATTGCTCAATCCCTGTACGGGAAGAAGGTGTTGGTTGGCGGCATTGAAGGACTGAGTCGCTTTGTAGGTTCCTCGCACGATGCGAACGCGTTGCAACTTTTTGGAAATGCCGCCGGCGTTGTCGGTGTTATCCCTGGGCAGACGATGAAATTCCTGGCTGGTAAATCGCGTGAGGTGTTCGATGATGAAGGCGTTTTACAAGTCGCCATGTACTATCCGCACTCGCGTCAGAAATTCGACGGCCAATATAACGTGGATGTGACCCAGCCCTTTGACAATAACATCCGCGTTGCGGGGTTGATGCATGAGCCAGAGGATGGTTCGTCCATTTCGATGGCGGGACCTATGGGCATGGTCAAACTCTTTGTGCGCACGGGCGTGCAAGTGGTGCGGGATGTTTATGCTGCTTATCAGGCAAAGCTGGATGAGTTGGGTATGGCCGGCAAATCGCTTGCGGTGGCCATCGTCCATCACGCCAACTACAAGATCAACAAACTAAAGGAAAAACACCTGCAAAACGAGGGGATCGTTCTGCCAATGCCGTGGCTGTTGAGCGAATTTGGAAATGTCAGTGCTGCGTCGAACATGATCGCTTTCCTGCGCGAACTTCCCAATTTGAAACCGCTTGACCACATCCTGATCGATGGGTTTGGCGCGGGTACTTATTATGATGCTTTAGCGGTTGAGCTTGGAGGGTAGCTTACTGCCCTGGTAAAAGTTGGCAATATCACTGGAAAATCCCTGTTTTCTGTCAAAATAAACAGATCGCCCGATCATTTTGTTGGTCGGGCGAAATTTTTTGTAACCTCCAATAATAGTGAACGTCTAGTAACTGGCATGGGAGACCATCCCCTCAATGCGAGCATCTAGATGTATCACTCGAACCAGAATCAGGAAATCATTCGATTAATTTTGCGTCTCAGAGCCCTCGAACAGGAGTATCCTGATCGAATGCTGAGTGCACGTCGCGTCTCGTTTTTGACGCTTATTTCACAATACGTGCATTCTCTACTCCGCGTTCGCTAGTAATGTTCAATGGATCAAAAAGTCCTCTCGCAAGAGAGGACTTTTTGATTTAGGCCTGTGGTTGGGGTCGTTTGAACCAGGTGGTCCATTCGCGCTTTTCCCATAACACGAGAATAGGGGCGGCGATAAAGATGGATGAATAGGTTCCGCTCAACAGACCGACCAGCAAAATGGAGGCAAACTCTTGCAGGGTTACACCGCCGAACATGGCCAGTGCCAGGAGCAGGAATTCCACGGTCATCAACTGGGTGTTGATGGAGCGTTGGAGTGTCTGCACGATGGAGTGATTGACCAGCGTTTCGAAATCGAGACGGCGATAAATATTCATATTTTCACGGATGCGGTCGAACACCACGATCGTATCCTGCATCGAGAAACCGATCACGGTCAACAGCGCGGTCAGGAAGAGTGAGTCGATCTCCCAGCCAAAGAGAAGACCGCCAAAGCCAGCCACGGCGAAGATGATAGCCACATCGTGGATCATGGCAAGGATGGCGCAGATGCCATAACGGAACGCATTTTGCACGCCGCGGAACGACCAGGCGATGAATAGCACCACCAACAGCGATGACACAGTGACCGCCAGAGCGCCACGTGACGTAACCTGCTTACCGATGCTCGGCCCTACACTGTCAAAGCGAACGACACTTACTTCACCAAACTTGTCAGTTAGAGCTGAAAGGACAGCGTCGCGTTGTTCGTTGTTGAGGAATTCAGAACGGATGATGTAGCTTCCGGTCTCACTGGTCTGCACCTGTGAATCCTGAATATTGGATCCATCGTAGATCGCAATGATCTCACTCGGCTGCGGTTTTTGATTGGCAAATTTCACTTCGAGAAGGCTTCCACCCCTGAAGTCAATGGATAATGGAGCCTTTCCCATGAACAGGAAAGATAAACCTAAAACAATGACCAGCAGCGAAAATCCGAAGAAGATGTAACGTTTTCCAAGAATATTCATAAAAGACCTTTCCTAAAT
>CAZKSG010000029.1:0-30861 GCA_964555335.1 uncultured Anaerolinea sp. | reverse complement strand
GTAAAAGTTAAGCAGAATGCGCGTATGAGATTTGCATAGCGGCTTGATCTGTTCGAAGACGCGTTGCACATCCCACAGGTCGTTCACCAGATCTGATAGGATGATGATGTCGAAGCTTTCGGTGAGCGCCGAAAGGTCATGCGCGTCACCGTGGATGAATTCCAGATGCGGATGTTTCTCTTTCGCGCGGCGAATCATCTCCTCTGAGAAATCAATGCCGACCCCACGTGCAGGCTGTACCGCGGCGAGCAGGTCGCCGGTACCGCAGCCCAGCTCCAGGACGCGCTGGTTTGGGCTGATGTGGAAGCGATAGATCTCATGTAGACGCTGGTGATACCATTTGCCCAGTCCATTCCATGCGTCACGTTGGCGGGCGACGGTGTCCCAGTGGGTGATGCGGTCCCGTTGGTAGGTGGAACCAGATGTGTCAAAGAAGGTCGTAGGTTTCATAACGCCCTGATTTTATGCGGGGAAGGGTTTTTTGGAAAGAAACAGATTTTCGGATTGGAATTATCAGGCTTGACCCTTCCTTGAATAAGGTTATAATTCAGTCACTGAATTTTGAACTGCTGAATGATATGGAATCGTCAAACGAAGAACTCCGCGAACTCACACTTCTCGAAAATATAGAAAACGACCCCGATGTGAACCAATCCACACTTGCCACACAATTGGGTGTGGCCGTGGGAACGGTGAACTGGCACCTAAAACGCTTGATCGCCAAAGGCTATGTCAAGGTAAAGCGTGCTGAACGAAAGAAATTGCGTTACATCATTACACCTGAGGGGATCGCCCTGCGCGCCCGCCTCGCGCTGGATTACGTGGAACATTCCCTCTCCCTCTACCGCAAAACACGCCAGCGCGTGAACGAACATTTGAAAACGATCGAAGCGGCAGGTCACAAGCAGGTGCGTATTGTGGGCAAAGGCGATGTGGCTGATATCTGTCGCCTCACCTGCATTGAGCATGGCATCGAAGTTGTACAGGACAGGGATATTCCCGCGCTACAAGTGGATGGGTTCAAAGTCCTTTTGCGGATGGAGGAAAAATGACCGATCGTCACGTGCTGATCACGGGTGGTGCAGGATATATCGGTTCCCTCCTGGTCTCGGAGTTGCTGCGCGCCAATTATCGTGTCACGGTCCTCGACTCACTCCTCTTTGGCGGTGAATCACTGGTCCCGTTTTTGCATCACCCCAATTTTCATTTTGCCAAAGCAGACGTGACCGAACCACGCGCTGTCAAAGATGCGTTAAAAGATACCTGGCAAAAGCCAGATGCCGTTGTCCATCTTGCCGCGATCGTGGGGTTTCCCGCATGTCAGGCAGTGGGCAAGCAGGTGGCATGGCGATATAACGTTGACGCCACGAAGTGGGTGTTCGGGCAGGCAGTAGACCTGGGCGTCGAACGATTTGTATTCGCATCCACATATAGCAACTACGGTCTGTCGGAGGAAGGCAAACCTGTGACAGAGGAATCCCCGTTAAATCCGCAGTCGATCTATGCCGAGACGAAGATCGCAGCGGAGGAATTTCTGCTCTCGCAAAAGAATACAGCGTGTGCGCCATTGTTATTCCGCTTTGCAACGTTGTATGGCATCTCGCCCCGAATGCGCTTCGACCTGATCGTCAACCAGTTCGTGTTGGAAGCGTTCACAAAACGTGAGTTGATCATTTACCAGCGCGGCTATTCGCGTTCGTTCGTCCATATCCGTGACGTGGTACGAGGTGTGATGATGGGCTTGGAAGCCGACCGTTCAAAGGTTGCCGGTGAGATCTTCAACCTTGGTACTGACGGTGGCAACTATTCAAAGGATGATATCGTACGCCTGATCCTCAAACGCATGCCAGAAACGATCGTGGAATACAAGAACCTGACCTTTGGCGGTGATATGCGCGATATTACCGTGTCGTTTGCCAAGATCAAGAATGTGTTGGGCTTCGAAACCAAACTGAACGTGGATGATGGCATCCGTGAAATCCTGTTCGCATTAAAGACCGGGATCATTCGTAACCCCACCGATGAAAAATACAGGAACGCACAGTTTATCGTGCAATAGAATCATGTCGTTGCGAGGGCGTAGCCCGAAGCAATCTCCTATTTCAATAAAAACCCGCAATGGCAGTAAGGAGAATTTATGACCGAAAGTTTTTGGCAGGACAAACGTGTCATCGTGACCGGAGGCGCTGGGTTCCTCGGTTCCTTTGTAATTGAGAAACTCAAGCAGCGCGGTGCCACGGATATTTTCATTCCACGCATCGAGAACTACAACCTGGTGGACCCCAACGACATCCGCCGTTTGTATACGGATACGTTGAAAGGTGTAGACCCGAAGAATGTGGTGATCATTCACCTTGCAGCGAACGTGGGTGGTATCGGGGCTAACCGCGAACACCCGGCCGATTTCTTTTATGACAATTTGATGATGGGCGTCGAGTTGATGCACCAGGCCTATAAGAATGGTGTGGGTAAATTCGTTGCCATCGGCACCGTTTGTGCCTATCCCAAGTTCACGCCTGTCCCATTTAAGGAAGATGACCTGTGGATCGGCTACCCCGAAGAGACGAATGCTCCCTATGGTCTTGCCAAGAAGATGATGCTGGTGCAGGCACAGGCCTATCGCCAGCAATATGGATTCAACGCGATCTTTTTGCTGCCGGTGAATCTGTACGGCCCGCGTGATAACTTCAACTTGCAGACGTCTCACGTGATCCCTGCGTTGATCCGCAAGGCGATCGAAGCACAGGCGAATGGTGAGAAGGAACTGTTCGCCTGGGGCGATGGTTCGCCGACGCGCGAATTCCTGTATGTGGAAGACGCCGCCGATGGGATCGTGACTGCCGCGGAAAAATACAACGGCGATCTTCCGGTGAATCTTGGCTCTGGCTATGAAATCTCGATCAAAGACCTGACCGAGATGATCATCAAGATGACCGGTTTTGAGGGCAAACTCACCTGGCAGATCGACAAACCCAATGGTCAGCCCCGCCGTGGGCTTGACGTGTCACGCGCAAAGGACTTGTTTGGCTGGAGGGCGCAGGTCCCGTTTGAAGAAGGTATGCGCCGCACCATTGAGTGGTTTAAGGAAAACAGAGAGAAGATTAGATGATGTCGTTGCGAGCTCGAAGAGCGAAGCAATCTCATAGTATTGGGAAATTGATTCTCGAAGCCTTGCAATGACATAGAATTATTATGACTGATATTACCAAACACGAACCGATGACCGTTTTCATCAAGCCGTCCAAAGGACTGGCTGCGTTAAATCTGCGCGACCTGTGGATCTACCGCGAGCTGGTCTTCTTTATGGTCTGGCGCGATGTGAAGGTCAAATATAAACAGACGCTGCTGGGTATGGCCTGGGCTGTTATTCAGCCAGTCATGACCATGCTCGTGTTCACGTTCCTTTTCGGGAAGGTGGCAAAGCTTCCTACAGAGGGAGTTCCCTATCCTGTGTTCTCATTCACGGCTCTATTGCCATGGGGGCTTTTCGTCACCGCGTTGAATCAGGGCAGCCGCTCGCTGGTGGCACACAATAACATGGTGACCAAGATCTACTTCCCACGTTTGATCCTGCCGATCGCCTCGGTCTTTTCGGGCCTGGTGGATTTTGCCATTGCGTTCGTGATCCTGGTTGTATTGATGTTCTACTACCATGTTACTCCTGCGTGGCACCTGTTGTGGACACTGCCGTTATTCCTGCTGCTCGCCATCATAACTGCCATGGGCGTTGCACTCTGGTTGTCGGCGATCAACGTGCAGTATCGTGATGTCAACCAGGCGCTACCGTTCCTGACGCAGTTCTGGCTTTTCGCCACGCCTGTTGCTTATTCTGCCTCTGTCATCTCACAGAAGTGGCAGGTGGTGTACTCACTCAACCCCATGGCCGGCGTGGTTAACGGATTCCGCTGGGCGCTGCTCGGCGTGGGCAACGGACCAGACCTCGCGCTCTGGGTTTCGGTCGGCATCTCCATCCTCATCTTCATTTCCGGCTTGTTCTACTTCCGCAGCATGGAAAAGACATTTGCGGATACGATCTAACCATGACAACAGCCATTAGTGTAAAGAATCTAGGAAAGCGATACCAGATCGGCGCGGCAGAGACCAAGTTCCGCTATAACATGCTGCGCGATGTGCTGGTAGATACGGTTGCCGCCCCGGTCCGTTTGGCGAAGGCACTTGTTGGAAAATCGGAACGCCGCAACAACAAGAATTTCGTCTGGGCGTTGAAGGATGTTTCGTTCGATATTGATGAGGGTAAAGTCCTTGGCATCGTGGGACGTAACGGTGCTGGCAAGAGCACATTGCTCAAAGTTTTGTCACGTGTGACCGATCCCACCGAAGGGACGGTGATGGTGCGCGGACGAGTCGGCTCGCTGCTCGAAGTGGGAACGGGTTTTCATCCTGAACTTACCGGACGTGAAAATATTTACATGAATGGCGCAATCCTTGGCATGAAGCGTGCCGAGATCGACAAGAAGTTCGATGAAATGGTCGATTTTTCCGAAGTGGGTCAGTTCATCGATACGCCTGTCAAACGATATTCTTCCGGTATGTATCTGCGGCTTGCCTTCGCAGTGGCAGCACACCTTGAACCCGAAATCCTCGTGGTGGATGAAGTTCTCGCTGTGGGCGATGCGGAGTTTCAGCGCAAGTGTCTCGGCAAGATGAACGATGTTGCCCAGCAGGGACGCACCGTTCTCTTCGTCAGTCACAACATGTCGGCCATCCTGCGTCTCACACAGGAAGCCATCGTCCTCAAAAAAGGACAGTTGATCAAGCGTGCTCCTACCGCTGAAGCAGTGGATTTCTATCTCGCCTCTGGGCAGGCCGAATCTGGCGAACGTACGTGGGAAACGGATGAAGTCCCCGCTGTAAGCGCACCCTTCCGTCCGATCCGCTTGCGGTTGAAAGATCGAACCGGCAAGGTGGTCGATACGGTTCGATCCACGGAACCGGTCACCGTCGAATGGGAGTATCAACTCGATGCGCCGGTCACCGGTCTGCGCGTGGGAATGTATCTCAATACGATGCGCGGCGAATATGTCTTCACGGCCTTCGATACTGACGATGCCAAACAATATGAGCAGTTTGGTGCACGCCAGGCGGGACGTTACGTCAGTCGCTGCACCATCCCTGCAGATTTCTTCAACGAAGGTCGTTACTATCTCGGCGTAAATGCAAGTTCATTTGGTGTGCGCCGTTACTTCATGGATGAGAACGCGTTGTCGTTTAACGTGGATATCTCTGGCGCGCCCGGCACACAGTGGCCCGAACTTCGCCAGGGTCCCATCCGCCCACGCCTTGATTGGAAAATTGAGAAGCTGGATTAGCATGTCACTGGCTCTGAAGAACCTTCTTGGACAATTCCCTTTCACTGTTGACCTTTACGATTCGATTCGCAAAGGTCGCCCCAACACGCGCTACAACCTCGAACAACTTGCTGTACATTTACCGACAGCAGTAGAGCAGGCGCGACCTTTTATTGCAAAAGCCAAACCGGGCAAAAAACTTTTGCTCTTTGCTACGCTTCATTATTGGGTGGAACAGGCCGCCATCATTGGACTCGCTTTGCGCGGCATGGGGCACGATGTCACAATTGCTTATCTCCCGTATCATGATTGGCGGAAGGACATCAACAAGTTTGATCTGCGTCGACAGGACTTGTACACACGACGAGTTCTGGCCCCGTTGAATGAGCTTGTTCATTGCGCTTCTCTTCTGGATGTGAAGCCCGCTTCCGTTTTGCCGGCGAATCTCATCGACGATATTTCCCTCGTCTCGGTCTACGACTCGCAGTACACCGACCAGATCGAAGACGTGGACAAGAACACCGCCATTTACAAACTCCGCCTGCAGCGCAATGATTTTGCCGCTCGCGCCACGCTCGCTTTCATGCAGGATGTGAAGCCTGATGCGGTTTTGATTCCGAATGGAACCATCACCGAGCTTGGCGCTGTGTACCGCGTCGCACGTCATTTGAATCTACGCACGGTCACTTACGAATTCAACGATCAGCGCGAACAGATTTGGATCGCACAGGACAATGAAGTGATGCGCCAGAACACAGACTTGCTGTGGTCTGCACGTGGCGGTAATAAACTCACAAAAGAAGAACGCGCCCTGATCGACGAACTCGAAGCAGCACGCATGGGTGGACGCGCCTTCGGTAAATCTGTCCGTAAGTGGCAGGATGTGGAGACCAAGGGCGGCGAAGCCTTGCGTGAAGAGTTAAAGCTTGATACGCAGCGTCCCATTGTGCTGCTGGCGACCAATGTATTGGGCGATAGTCTTACTCTGGGACGGAATATCTTTGCGCAAAGCATGGCCGATTGGATCGCGAAAACCGTCCAGTTTTTTGCGACGCGGCCCGAGGTCCAGTTGGTGCTCCGTATCCATCCGGGCGAGCGACTTACGCATGGACCGTCGATGGCAGATGTGGTCCAGTCTGCATTGCCGCAGATTCCCGAGAATATCCACTTGATCGGCCCGCTAGAAAAGATCAACACCTACGACCTGATGGAAATCGCCCATCTCGGTTTGGTGTACACGACCACAACCGGGCTGGAAATGGCGATGAACGGCATCCCGGTCATTGCCTGCGGTGAGACTCACTATCGCAAGCGCGGTTTCACCTTCGACCCGATGACCTGGGACGAATATTACGCGATGGTCGATCGTTTGTTGAAAAGCAAAGTGACGCTCACCGAAGCGCAGATCGAAACAGCATGGGAATATGCCTATCGTTTCTTCTTCGAATATCCGCTCGTCTTCCCGTGGCGTCTGATGCATTTCTGGAAGGATATGGAAGTTTCGCCGATGTCACGCGTATTGTCTGATGAAGGACAAAAGGAATTTGGCAGGACGTTCTCATACCTTGCGGGCGAAACGATAAATTGGAATAAGTAAAGGCATGTCATCCTGAGCGGAGCGAAGGATCTCCAATACTGAAGTAAGAGACTCTTCGTTCGCAACGGGCACTCACTCAGAGTGACACAAAAACAACAATGGCAGAAAACACCAAACAACAAGTCCGTGAATTTTATGATCAGATCGGCTGGTCGCAGGTGGGTGATGGGTTGTACCAGAACGCCCGCTATGAAGACCTGCGTCCTGTGTCGCGTGACTATATCCATAACTGTCACATGCGGGTGAAGAAGTACCTTGCACCCAAAGGCGATATTTTGCTCGATGCCGGATCAGGTCCCGTGCAGTGGCCGGAGTATCTGACGTATTCAGAAAACTACAAGTATCGCCTGTGCGCCGATATTTCCATCACAGCGTTGAAGGAAGCCCGCACACGGCTTGGCGAGAAAGGACTGTTCGTCGTCGCTGATATTGCCAACCTGCCCTTCAAGCCCGAAGCGTTCGACGGTGTTGTGTCGATGCATACGATCCATCACCTGCCATTGAGGGAGCATAAGCGTGCTTATCTGGAATTGAACCGTGTTTTGAAAACAGGAAAGTCAGCAGTTGTCATCAACGGCTGGCACAATCCTTTGCTCATGCGCATGGCTGAACCTTTTATTGGTCTGGCTCGCCTCTTTAGCGGACGCTCTGCCAAGAAGAAAAAGAACTGGAGCAGCGAGGATGACCAAGCCGGGACGTTCGTCGAAAAGATGACGCCGCGCTGGTTGAAGAACGAATTGAATGGTGAAGTGAAATTTCAAATTTTGCCGTGGCGCAGTTTGAGTCCGCGTTTTATGCGCTGGTTCGTACGTCCACAGTTTGGCGGCAAGGCGTATCTACGCCTGGTCTACTGGTTGGAGGAAACCTTTCCCACCTTCTTCGGTGAGAACGGGCAGTATCCGCTCATTGTCATCAAGAAATAACCGATGTCAAAATTTGTTGACCAGCACTATTTGAAAACCGATCAATATAAGGACTCGTCCAATCTGGATGCACGGGTGGCGATCCATAAACACTTCAGTACAAATCCGTATGGTTGGATGATTTGGGTCTTTGATCATCTTCTTAAGTTGCCAGAGGATGCCAAAATTCTGGAACTTGGATGCGGTCCCGGTTATTTGTGGAAGGAGAATGTATATCGAATTCCTGCAGGATGGCGCATCACCCTTAGCGATCTTTCAGCAGGGATGCTGGATTCCGCGTGGAGGAATCTGGTCGTCAGTGGACGGGCCTTCCAGTTCAAGGAGATCGACGCGCAATCGATTCCTTTTGCAGATGAAACATTTGATGTGATAATCGCAAATCACATGCTGTACCATGTGCCTGACAAGGCGAAGGCGTTGACTGAGATCCGCCGTGTTCTGAAACCCGGTGGGCGATTATTTGCGACAACGGTTGGTGCTGGTCACATGGACGAAGTCAACGGACGGCTGCAGGAAATCAACAGAGGCGGATTTGTAAGGGTGGCTGTTGAGTCTTTTACACTCGAGAATGGAGCGGACCAGTTGAAACCGTTCTTCTCGGAAGTGTCTGTATCTCGCTATGATGACAGTTTGCGTGTGACCGAGCTGGGACCGCTGATCGCCTATATCCGCTCAATGGTCTCGGTTTCTGATTTGCAGGAAGATAAACTTGAAATCCTTAAGCAGGAATTCAAAAAACGATTGGAAGAACGCGGCGAGATTTTTGTCACAAAAGCTTCCGGTTTGTTTGAAGCTGTGAAGTAACATTCTCATATGGGTGGTCTCGACCACCGTTGATAACCATAAGGAGCAATCATGGACTGGAAAGATAAAACGATCCTCATCACCGGCGGGACCGGTTCGTTCGGCAAGAAGTTTACGAAGATCGCGCTGGAGGAAAAACAGCCGAAGAAGATCATCATCTTCAGCCGCGATGAGTTGAAACAGCACGAAATGAAAGTGCACGGATACGATCACCCATCCCTGCGCTATTTCATCGGCGACGTGCGCGACCGGGAACGTCTCATCCGCGCCATGCACGGCGTGGATATTGTAGTCCACGCCGCGGCGTTGAAGCAGGTGCCAGCTTGTGAATACAACCCGATGGAAGCGATCAAGACCAACATTATGGGGACAGCAAATGTTGTTGAAGCGGCACTGGATGCCGGAGTCAAAAAAGTGATGACCATCAGCACAGATAAGGCCGTCAGCCCCGCAAATCTTTACGGCGCGACTAAACTTGCTGCGGAGAAGTTAACCATTCAGAGCAATGCTTATGCCGCCGGGACCGCGACCCGCTATTCCTGCGTCCGCTATGGGAATGTGGTGGGCAGCCGCGGCTCGGTGGTGCCTCTCTTCCTCAAACAGCGTTCCAGCGGAACGGTCACCATCACAGATGACCGCATGACCCGCTTTTGGCTTTCGCTCGAGCAGGGCGTCCGCTTTGTGATGAACTGTCTTGAACAAATGGAAGGTGGCGAAGTTTTCGTGCCGAAGATCCCCAGCACAAAGGTGATCGACCTGGCCAATGCCATCGTCCCTGATGCAAAGATGAATATCATCGGTATTCGCCCGGGCGAAAAACTACATGAAGATCTGATCTCACACGATGAAGCCCGTCATACGATTGAGTTGGAAAAGATGTATGTGATCCAGCCTGCCGAAGCGACATGGTTCGGGTATTCATGGAAGGATAAAGGCAAGGCGCTTCCCGAAGGGTATCATTATTCCAGTGACACCAATACCGAATGGCTCGATATTGACGGAATCAAAAAGTTCGTTGCTCCGTTCGAACAGTTGTTCGCAGAAGGAAAACTCGAAGGATAGAAACCCGTGTCAGATAACTTGATACCTTACCTGACACCTGAAACCTGAAACATGACACGAATTCTTATTCCTGGTGTCAGTGGATTACTCGGCATCAATCTCGCAATGGAAGCCATGCGCGAGCATGAAGTCATTGGCGTGGATCGCGGCAAGTTGAAGTCCGCACCGTTTCCGGTATACACCATCGATATCCTGCGCCGCGATGCAATCGATTCTCTTTTGGATGAAACGCAGCCAGACTGGTTAATCAATTGCGCTGCACTGGCAAATCTGGAGGAATGTGAAGACGACCCAAACCGTGCGAAGATGTTGAATGTGGATCTCCCGGCACAATTGGCGAAGTCCTGTGCAGAGCGCGGTATCCGTTTCGTTCACATTTCCACCGATGCGGTATTCGATGGAGAGAAAACCGAGCCGTATACAGAAGAAGACCAACCGAATCCGCTGGGGACGTATGCACAGACGAAGCTCGACGGTGAGCAGGCAGCCTTTGGTGAAAATGCCAGTGCCATTGTTGCCCGTGTCAACATGTTTGGGTGGAGCCTGGGCGGCAGGCGCAGCCTGGGTGAATTTTTTGTCAACAACCTGAGCGAGGGGAAGAATGTCAACGGTTTTACCGATGTCATCTTTTGTCCGATGCTGGTGAATCAAACGTCCCGCCTGCTGTTGGAAATGCTGGAAAAGAGTCTGACCGGTTTGTATCATGTGGTCGGCGCACAGGCGATGAACAAGTATCAGTTCGGGGTGGAGATCGCACGCAAGTTTGGGCTGAAGGAAAGCCTCATTACCCCGAAGTCGGTCGAAGCGTCGGAACTGACCGCCAAACGTTCCCACAATTTATGGCTATCCACTCACAAATTATCCACAGATTTGGGGCACGAAATCCCCCACTTTTCCACAGGTTTGGATGAGTTTTATCAACAATTCCAACAGGGTTATCCACAGAAAATCAGGGGTTATCAACATTAAACGCCTGTTTTGGGCGTTTTCCTCACAGATTCTCCCCATTTTTACCCCCAGAAAAGTAGGTTTTATCCACAAAGATGATATGTATAATCATGCACCAATAACTTATTCTTGCCCATATTGTTCGCTAATTCAAGGAAGCAAAAATAGTCAAAGCGAGTTGAAACAAACGGATATTATTGTTCAAACTGCTGACGTTATGGCTTTCATGGCGACGAGAAAATATTTGGGCAATCAAGGTCATGTCTTGATCGTTCCCAATCAACACTTTGAAAATATCTATGACCTGCCGCTGGATATATTGTCAAGGGTTCACATTCTTGGAAGAGACGTGGCCCTGGCAATGAAGTCAGAATATACATGCGATGGGATTACGTTTCGCCAGCACAATGAACCTGCAGGCGATCAGAATATCTGGCATTATCATCTTCACGCGATCCCACGTTATCATAACGATGGTTTTCACAATGCGCAGAAAGTTCCATTTGAAGAGGATGAACGTGCTCGCTATGCTCAAAGGTTAAGAAATTGGTTTTGCCGATCTAGAAACATCAATCTTTATATGCTTTGACCTTCTCAAACCTGAAACAGGAAATCATCTTATGGATCTTGTCACACCTGAACTACAACACGAACTGATCGAGTTTGCCCGGAACCTGATACGGATCAGAAGCTACTCTGGCGAGGAAGAACGTATCATCCGCTTTATCGAACAGAAGATGAAGTCGCTTGGCTACGATGAAGTGATCATTGATTCAATGGGAAACTTGCTTGGGCGGATCGGGAACGGCGAGAAATCCATCCTGTTCGATTCGCATGTGGATACGGTGACGGTCAACGACGAAGCCGAATGGGATGTGCTGCCGTTCAGCGGAAACATTGTCGATGGGCGCTTGTGGGGGCGCGGTTCTGTGGATATGAAATCGAGCGTTGCGGGATCGGTGTATGCGGGTGCCCTTGCGAAAAAGCTGGGGCTGGATGCAGGCAAGACCATCTATGTTTCCTGCACGGTCTTCGAAGAAGATTGCGATGGCGAAAACCTAAAACATTTGTTCAAGGAACAACAGCTTAAGCTAGATTATGTGGTCATCTGTGAGCCATCCAACAATGTTATTACGTTAGGACACAAGGGAAAAGCGCAGGTCTCCATTAAAACGCAAGGGATTTCTGCTCACGGTTCCGCGCCTGAAAAAGGATTGAACGCTGTCTATGAAATGGCGGAGATCATCCAGCGTGTGGAACAGCAAAATGCGGAGTTGATGAAAAAAGATGCGCCAAGAGGCACGCTGGTCCTGTCGAAGATCTCCAGCGTCAGCGCGTCGCTGAACGCGGTCCCTTCGGAGTGTGAGATCTATCTGGATCGACGAACGGTTCCGGGCGAAACCGAAGATGATATTAAACGGGAGATGGACCGGTTGGTGGAAGGGAAGCGGGCAACCTGGGAGGTGGGAACGCTTCATCGTAAAAGCTGGACCGGACTGGACATCACGTACGAACCATTCCATTCCGCCTGGAAGATTGATATGGAGCACGAACTCACAAAGACGTGCATTGCTGCCTATCGCGAGACATTCGGAATTGAACCGGCCAACTATGATTTTTGGGATTTCAGCACGAATGCGGTCACACCAGTGAGCACGGGGATTTCCACAATTGGGTTCGGTCCCGGAGAATACAAACTGGCTCACATGCGCAATGAGAATTGCAAGGTAGATCAGATCATTGAAGCATGCGGTTTTTATGCAAATCTCATTGCTAAAATATAGATCTATTGGTGTGTCCAAGGAGCAAACATGGCAAAACTAATTGTCGGTGAAGACTGCGGTAATTCGCCCAAGAATATATTCTTGAAGGACTTAACCGCTGCCTTTGCCAAACGGGATTCAAAATATATTCTTGCTCATGCAACAGAGGATATCCGCTGGAATATTGTGGGTGACGGATCCATTCGCGGGAAAGATGGATTTGCCGATGCGTTGAAACAATTGAAGAGCACGAAGGTGAAAGTAGTAACCATTCACCATATCGCTACACATGGAAAATCAGGTTTCGTGAATGGCACCATCCAATGGAAAAATGGAAGGACCAGCGCTTTTTGTGATGTATATGAATTCAGTAACGCCAAAGGGATTGCTGTAAAAGAGATCACATCTTATGTGATCGAAGTAAAGTAAGAATTCACCGGAGGACAAAATGGAAATCAAATTTGGAAATCGAACGATCGGTTTGAACCATCCCACCTACTTTATCGCCGATATCGCTGCCAATCACGATGGCGACCTGGAGCGGGCCAAGCTGCTCATCCGTCTGGCGAAGGAAGCAGGGGCGGATGCGGCTAAGTTCCAGAACTTCGATGCGCCCAAGATCGTCTCAGACTACGGCTTTTCACACATGAATTCCCAGGTCAGCCACCAGGCGACGTGGAAGAAATCTGTGACCGAGGTTTATCGCGCCGCCTCCATTCCTTTCGAATGGTCCATGACCCTTGTGGAGGAATGTCAGGAAGTGGGCATTGACTACTTCTCATCGCCCTATGATTTTAATGCCATCGATTTCCTCGACCAATATGTCCCCGTTTATAAGGCAGGCTCTGGTGAAATTGACTGGATCGAAGCACTCGAACGTATGGCGAGCAAGGGCAAGCCGTTCTTCGTTGCCACAGGTGCATCTACCATTGGCGAGGTGCAGAAGGCCGTTCATGCCATTCTGAAGATCAACAAACAGTTGGTTCTCATGCAGTGCAATACCAATTACACTGCCAGCCCGAACAACTACGACCATCTGCATGTCAACGTCTTGAAGACGTATGCGACCATGTTCCCAGATGTGATCCTGGGACTCTCCGATCATACCCACGCCGTTGCCCCGGTTCTCGGTGCAGTGACGTTGGGTGCGCGCGTGATCGAGCGTCACTTCACCGACAGCAACGACCGCGAGGGACCCGACCACAAGTTCGCTATGGATCCAGCAAAATGGGCGCATATGGTGGAGGAAACCCGCCTGCTTGAACGCGCCTTGGGTTCCTCCGACAAGTTCATCGCTGATAATGAAAAGGATACATCCGTGGTCCAACGTCGTTGCCTGCGTGCCGCACGTGATATCAAAGCCGGTGAAGTCTTTACCCGCGATATGATCGATGTGCTGCGTCCCGCCACGGTCGGCGCGATCAAACCGGACCAGATCGAGAACGTCATCGGCACGAAAGCGCTGCACGATTTCCAATACGGGCAGGAACTCCGCTGGACAGATCTCGGAGCCTAAAACCTGTTAAACACAAAGGGCACGAAGACCACAGAGTTTTTAACTCCTCATAAAGAAGCCTTCGTAACCTTTGTGTCCTTAGTGTTTAAATCAATTCATGCGAATCATCTACTTTTCAAAAAGCTATACCCCGCACGATTATCGTTTCCTCTCTTCTCTCTCAAAGACGGAACACGAAATTTTCTATTTAAAGCTCGAAGCCAATAAACGCCAGGTGGAGGATCGTCCTGTTCCAGAGAACGTGGAGCAAATCTTATGGGCAGGCGGACAGGGCGAATTTCGCTGGAAGGACCTTCCTCGTCTCGTGATGGATTTCCGCCGCGTTGTAAAGGAGATTCGGCCTGACCTTGTGCACGCAGGACCGATTCAGAACTGTGCCTTCATCACTGCCTTAAGCGGGTTTCGTCCATTTCTGGCGATGTCGTGGGGTTATGACCTCGTCATGGATGCAGACAAAAGCATGTGGTTGCAGTGGGTCACGCGTTATACATTGAAGCGGGCCGCCTTCTTCACCAGCGACGCCAATGTTTCGCGCGATAAAGCTGTCGCCTTTGGAATGGACCCGAAGAAGACCGTCATTTTTGCATGGGGCACGGAGATCGGACATTTCGTTCCGAAGAAAGATGAAAGACGAAGAAAAAAAGAAATCACCTTGTTTTGCAGCCGCACCTGGGAACCGATCTATGGCGTGGATGTGCTGGCAAAAGCGTTCGTCAAAGTGGCACAGGTTAATCCGGATGTCAATCTCGTTTTACTGGGCGGCGGTTCACAAGGTGCAAAGCTCCGTCAGACCCTGATGAATGGTGGCGTGTTGGAACGTGTCCATTTTGGAGGACAGGTCGGTCAGAAGGACTTGCCGCGTTGGTATCACCTGTCTGATATTTATATTTCGCCCTCGCATGTAGATGGTTCATCCGTCACCTTGATGGAAGCATTAGCCAGCGGTCTTCCCTGTCTTGTTTCGGATATCCCCGGCAACAAGGAATGGGTCGAAGACGGCGTCAACGGCTGGTTGTTTCGCGACGGCGATGTAAATGACCTGGCTGCGAAAATTTTATACGCCATCGAGAACCGTAAATCCTTCAAAAAGATCGGGGCAGCCGCGCGCCAGACCGCCGAGCAAAAAGCCGATTGGACGAAGAACTTTGGTAAACTTCTTGCCGCGTACGACCAGATACGGAAACGACCATGAGATCACGAGTGATTACCATTATTCAGGGACGCATGTCCTCCTCGCGCCTGCCGGGAAAGATCCTTGCCGATATTGTCGGACAGCCCATGTTGCAGCGCGTCTTCCTTCGGACCTCGCGGGCGGCCACCGTGACTGAGACGATCTTCGCCACGACGACCGATCCCTCTGATGACCCCGTGGCAGAGTATTGCGACTTCAGCGGAATCCCGTTCACACGCGGCAGCCTGTACGATGTGCTCGACCGTTACTATCAGGCTGCAAAGAGCGCAAAAGCGGATTACATCGTCCGCATTACTGCCGATTGTCCCGTGATCGACCCTGAGCTGGTCGATAACGTGGTCAACATTTTGCTGGAAGATGAATATGATTTTGTCTGTAACCGTCTCCCGCCTCCCTGGCATCGTACCTATCCCATTGGGTTGGATGTGGAAGCGTGTTCATTCAAAATGCTGCAAAAAGCCTGGAAGGAAGCCAAGGAACCGCAGCATCGTGAACATGCCATGCCGTATTTCTATGAAGGCGTTGAACTGACGCGACAAAGCCGTACGCTGGAAACAGGAACATCTCCACGCGGATTCAATATTGCCCTTCTTCATCACACCACTGATTTCGGTGACTACCGCTGGACCGTGGATACTCCTGAAGACCTGGAGTTCATGCGCCAGGTATACTCCCGCTTCAACGGACGTGACGATTTTTCGTGGAAGGAAGTTCTCGACCTTGTCCATAACGAACCGCAATTGATGCAGATCAATGCCAGTGTCAGGCACAAAACGCTGAAAGACATCGACGAACGTGCCACTGGCGGTTAATCCCCTACGTACAACTTATCAAGTACCGATGTCACTGATTACCCTCTTCTCCGCCCCCAAGCCTTTCACCGATCCGCACATCGCGATGATTCAACGCAACGCAATCAGATCATGGACACTGCTACCGAACGTCGACGTTCTTTTGCTCGGCGAAGAGACGGGACTGGCTGAAGCAGCCAAAGAATTGGGCGTAAAACATATCGCTGATGTGACGCGCAATGCGAATGGCACGCCGCTTATTTCATCCATGTTTGACCTTGCCCGAAAAAACTCCAGCAGCGACCTGCTCTGTATCATCAATGCAGACATGATCCTCATGCCCGATTTCGTCGAAGCAGCCAAACAAACTGTAAAACTTAAGGACAAATTTGTTCTGCTCAGTCAACGCTGGGACTATGACATTACCCAGCCCATTGAATTCACCAATGGCTGGCAAGACCGTCTACGGTTCACTGTCCATGATCAAGGTTTCCTTCATCGTCCCGCCGGCTCCGACTTCTTCCTCTTTCTGAAATCCTGCTACACCGATATCCCGGATTTCATCATCGGTCGTGCTGGCTGGGATAACTGGATGATCTACAAAGCGCGCAAGGAAAAATGGACTGTGATCGACTGCACACCCTCGGTCATGATTATTCACCAGAACCACGATTACTCCCATTTACCTGGCGGCAAGCCGCACTACGAACATCCCGACACGAATGAGAATATCCGTCTCGCCGGTGGGGAGGCGAACATCCGTTATACGATCGTGGATGCAACCCACCAACTGGTAAATGGTAAACTTGTCCGCCCGACGCTGACGTATCTGCGTTTCATGCGTGGCGTGGAATTATTCCTGCGAAAAGTCTTTTTCTTCCTTCCTGAAAAAATGCTTGAGAATGTGGCGCGACCGAAACGCTGGAAAAAACGACTATTCAAACTACTTGGAAAACGATAATTCGATCACAAACCTGACATCTGGAACCCGATATGCGAAAAGGTCAAAATCCTGCCAAGTTCGTCAAAGACGTTGCCAAACCACAGCGGATCACTGCTGCGCTGTTGAATTACATCCCCTTTCTAAGCGGATTCTACGCTGAGACACTCGACGTGCTGAAAGTCTCGCTCGAATCGATGCGCAAAGATGCAGGCTTGCCGTTCGATTTGATGGTCTTCGACAACGGCTCATGCGCTGAAGTACGCGATTTCCTTGTCAAGGAAAAGGAAGAAGGACGAATTCAATACCTGATCCTTTCTGAAAAGAACGTGGGCAAAGGCGGTGCATGGAATGTAATGCTGGCGGGCGCACCGGGTGAAATTATTGCTTATACCGATAGCGACGTGTTGTTCTCTCCGAAATGGCTCTCACGTTCTGTGGAAATTCTCGAAACCTTCCCAAACGTTGGCATGGTGACCGCGCGTCCCTTCCGCACACCGCCGGAATTTTATGAATCAACTTTGAAGTGGGCAAAGGACAATGCCACACTCGAAGACGGTCAATTCATTCCGTGGAAAACATTCCTGGAATTTAATCTCTCACTCGGGCAGACGGAGGAAGAAAATACCAAGGTCTATACCGAGACCAAAGATTGGCGCATCCAATACAATGGGCTGACCGCGATGGCAGGCGCCAGTCACTGGCAGTTCACGGCGTACAAATCCACACTGCTGCAATTCCTGCCCTTCGATATGGACAAGCCGATGGGACAGGTCCGCCAACTGGACAAGCGCATGAACGACGCAGGCTTGCTGCGTCTGATGGTGAGCGATCCATTGGCAATGAATCTGTCCAATACGCTTGGGTATTTGCGTGGCGAGCTAAAAGGAAGTGGGAAGGCAAAAAATAAAAAGGCGAAAAGTTGGAAGCGTCGTCTGTTGGAACTGGGACCGATCAAGAAGATTTTGCTGGCTGTGTATAACAAGATTTTCGCCTGGTATTACTCCTAGGGCGTTGACCGTGAAAGGTGAATAAATAGTTTCTCCGTTTTTCACGGTGTGTAAGGTTAAATGACAAAACGTATCTTCATTTCCGCCGATCACGGCATGGCAATCATCTACTTTTTGCAGAGCGACGTTGTCCCGACGCTGCTGGATGCAGGTGTTGAAATTATTGTCCTCACCGACGACGATACCAAAGACAAGATCGCCCAGCGCTTTGCACGCCCGGGGCTTACTTTTGAAGGTTTACGCCTCAAGCAGGCAAACGACTACGCTAAAAAAATCAGTCCGCGCTGGCAGTGGCTGCTCGCCTATCTGCGCCGTGTCGGCGGCTCGCGCCGCATCAACACCGAAGCGATGGACAGCCACATCTGGGAAGTGTGGGGCGAGAATGGCTGGAAATTCCGCTTGGGCATTTGGATTCCTTCCGCGTTGGCGGTTCTCCTCCTGCGGAATTTTTCGTGGGCACGCAAACTTTTAGTGCGGATGCAAAACCGCTTCACGCCGGATCCAGGCATTTATACCGACCTCTTCGACAAATACCAACCCGACATGGTTATCGCTTCGACTCCTGGCTGGCGCATGGACCGTTACCTGCTGCGTGAATCGGCCCGGCGCGGAATCCCGAATATGACCGTCATTGTCGGCTGGGATAATTCCTCTTCCTACAACGTCTCTGGTGCAGATGTGCAGTGGGCAACGTGTTGGTCCCAACTACAAAAAGATGAACTGGTCTACGGCTCCGATTGGAACCCCGAGCGTGTCCACATCGGCGGCATCCCTTCGTATGATGGATATTTCCGCAAACAATGGCTCATGCCGCGCGATGAGTATTTCAAACTGCACGGGCTTGACCCAAACCGCAAATTAATTTCGTACGCCAGCAGTTTTGTCCATTTTGCGCCGAACTTCCCGAACATCGAAGCGTTGGCGAAGCTGGTTTCATCTGATTCACTGGCAGAGCCTTCACAACTATTGATCCGTCTGCATCCGAGCCATTTTCAAGATAAACCGAAGATCTTTGCCGATGAACGCGCGCGCGTGTTTGAGTTGGAGAAAAAATATCCACATGTACACGTTGTTCAGCCGGTGGCACTGGGTGGGTCGCTTGGCTACTATGGCGGCGAAGACATGGATGAGAAATCATCCATGATGGCGTATTCAGATGTGATGGTGACGGTCTATTCGACGATGCTGGTCGAGACTGCGGTCCACAACACACCCATGGTCGCCGCGACGATCGATGTTCCGGGCGGGTGGAACAAGCCGAATAAGTTCTCGCTTTCACTCAAGGAGATTGGTGATTGGCCCACGCATCTGCGTTTCCGCCAGGCGAAGGCAGGACGAGTGGCACGAGATGAAAAAGAATTACTCGATGCGTTGAATTTATATTTGAAGGATCAAACTGTTGACGCAAAAGAACGCCGCAAATTTGTCGAAGACGAGATTACCTTCACTGATGGAACGTCTGGAAAAAGGACGGCAGAGTTTATCTTGAAAATATTGGGACTCTGAGACACATACTTCGAAATAGTCGTATCACTTTTTGAACAGGTAGATGATCTTGTTGTCTGGGGTTAGATTATCGGGAAGATATTTCCAATTTCTAGTGACAACATATTCGGTATTTGCCTGGTCTTCCTGAATTGTAAGATACTGCCCACTTAGATAAAAACCTGCAGGGAAGGGCCCGTATGGAATGCTCTCCCTCATATATACGTTTTGCCCTGTTTCGTCCAGCTTTTCCTGGATCTGCATGAAGTCGTAGGTGTATGCATTTGCATTGCCTGCCCTTTCTTCATGCCAGCTCTTTAACTGGATAATGGCTGAAATGTACACTGCCAATCCAATGAGCACAAGAGCATATGAGACTCTTCTCGAAGGATTCAGAAATATGAATATCGACAGAAAGAAGGCCAGCGGGATTCCAATATAGTACATGGTTGTGTAGTCATGGAACGCGGCCAGGTTTCGGAGCGGAAAGAGCCAGGCAAACCCGGAGAGGGACACAATCAGGTAAAGGATCCGTTTCTCCAGCTCCTGTCTTCGGATCATCAAGCCGATAACGATGAACATCCCCAGCAACAGAAGACCGTTTTCAAATAAACCAAAAAATGGGTGTTTGAAAGGAAGCGACCATTGAATGATCCTGTTGATTTGCCCTTTCGTAAAGCCTGGCCAATTGACGATACCTTCCTTTTCCTCATTGTATTCAGGGTTGAGTGACAGTCTGTTTTTAGCGCTGTGTAAAATGCCACTGCTGAAGATGGAGTGGTCCGTTTTTTGAGCTTCCACGATGATGTTATACGACAACAGACTTCCGCCCCAGGCGATTGCAACGATCAATAGCAGGAAGGAGGGGTGTCTTACCATGCTTTTGACCTTTTCGCGAAAATCTATACTTTTAGATCTAAGGATCAGGAATGCCTCGATGCCAAGCCACACGAACAGAACACCGTAGGATGCATATCCGCGTCCCAATGCGATCGCGATGAACATTGAAATATATAAAGGAACCCTTTTTTTCCCGTCGAGTTTATAGGCAGCTATTGCATATGTCAGGAGCAGGAAACCAAAGAGTGCAGGTTGATCGAAGTGCACCATGTCCTTGTACCAAAGCAAATATGGATTGGAAAATGCCAGCAAGGCAACGGTCAACGATAGGAGTTTGTTTCCGGTTAGTTTGTCCAGCAGGAGAAATGCCATGATCAGGGTGGCCAAAAAAACGACGTTCATAACCTGCTTGGCAAGCATGATTTTATCTGGCAGGGTATTCGCCAGGGTTAACACACGGTTGAACAGCGCACTAAAGAATATGGGATAGCGATCGAAATATTGGTAGTCGATATTGTTTTGGTCGTCAATGAAAGCCAGTGCATACCCGACAAAATGATTTTGTGGTGTTGCGTTGCTTATAATGGCCAACGTGTGCGCAGATACCCAGCCATGGTGTTTTGGCTGAGCATTGTCATATCCCGGTTGCCAGCCAACGATGTGGTCTTGAAAAATAAAGGTCAGAATTGCTGCAATGAGCAGGACAATTAAGCAGAGAATTTGTGGAAAGTTGTTTTTCACATGGTTTCTAAGAACTTGAAAAAGAGAAGCAGTAGTATTCTCGGTCATTTTGAACGTTTGGATTTCCTGGGCAATGAGTTTTGGCTGACTAATGCGTCATCCATGAAAGAATCAAATCTCAAGAGAATTAATGATTCGTTTGGAAAACAAACAGAAGATGTACCTGATAAACTTAGTGAAGGATGAAAACATGATCCTGGAAACGTCAGTCGTTTCGAAGGATATAATAGGTCATCTTGTGGTTTCAAAAGTATAACATAGGTAAATTATGCTGAAATTGATGCTTTCACGGCCGTTTTTTTGTGAGTGTGGTCTCAATACGATTTGTCGCCATTGCAATGACAGGTCCAGTCCATGACGAAGTCCAAATCCATGTTCCTTTTCTATTTCTCCATTTCCCTTGCCATTTGCTCCAGTGCGTTGTATCACTTTACCGCCAAGAGCACGCCATCGAATGTTAATTTCACGGTTTCACTGTTGGTGACATATGCTGTTGCATTTGTGGTCACTCTGTTTGGTTTCTTTTTCTTCCCCGCCGCGAATGGGATCGCAGTAGAACTCAAACAGCTCAACTGGGCCAGTATTGGGCTGGCCATCGCCATTGTCGGTATTGAATTTGGTTTCCTGCTTACGTATCGCGCTGGCTGGAATCTTGGGATCGCTGCGGTACTGGTCAACGTGGTGGCATCGTTGATCCTGCTTCCTGTAGCTGTTTTTCTTTTCAAGGACAGGATCTCATGGGTAAATATCGTGGGAATATTTGTGTGCCTTGTCGGGTTGGTTATGTTGAATTGGAAAAGATAAAATAATGACTACTCTCATCCATCGCCGGGTCGAAGAAGCCCGGCAGGGGAAAAATCCATCCGTAGTTTGTCGCGTGCCGTCTGGTTGGGTGGTATTAGGCGATACACAGGTAACCCCCGGATACTCGATCTTGCTGTCTGATCCAGTGGTGCTTGATCTGAATGCTTTACCTCTTGATGGACGTGATATATTCCTGCGTGATATGTCCATTGTTGGCGATGCTTTGCTTGAAGTGACAGACGCAGCGTTGATCAATTATGAAATTCTTGGGAATAGCGATCGTGCCTTGCATGCTCATATTGTTCCGCGTTATTCTGCTGAGCCGGATGAACAGCGACGGAAACCCATATGGCTCAGCGATATGAACAGCGCTCCTGCGTTTGACCCGGAACGGGATGGAAAGCTGATGCAGCGTTTGTCAGAATCCATTCAAAGACGTCTGAAAAATAATCTGGAGTCTGAGTAATGCTTTCCCGCTTTAAATCTGCTGCCCGTGTTCTCCTCAAAGGCGATCCTAAAAAGAAACAGCGTACTCCCATCCCGGCGATCACAGCGGACGAAGTGGCTGAGATCAAGCAGTTCTTTCCACGCGAGAAGTTCTTCATCTTTGGCCATGCACGATCTGGGACGACACTGTTGATGCGTCTTGCCCGCCTGCACCCCGAAGTACACTGTAACTATCAGGCGCACTTCTTCACCCGGCAGCCTTTACTTAAGTCACTGGTCAACACACCAGAAGCGGAGGAGTGGCTGACCCGTAAATCCAACCGCTGGAATCAGGGAAGCGACCTCTCGCCGCTCGTCCTGCGTGCGTCGGCGGATTTCATCATGGAACGCGATGCGGCCAAAGAAGGCAAGTCCATTGTGGGTGACAAAAGCCCCTCATCCACGATCCATGGGCAGGCAGTGCGCGATATGCATTCGATCTATCCCGATGCGAAACTCGTCTATATTGTGCGCGATGGACGGGATGTGCTTATCTCGGAGCGTTTTCGTAATTTTGTCGAAGAGTCAAAGTTCCTGAGTGCAGAAGATAAGCGGATCATTGAAGACCTGCGTAAGGATCAGGATCAGTTCACGAACGGCTCACGCTCCATTTTCACCGAAACATTTATCCGACGTGTAGCAAAAGGCTGGGTGCAGAACTTGCAGGAGACCGAAGACGAAGCACGCAGATTGCTTGGCGAAAACTATTTTGGCATGCGCTATGAAGATCTACTGTCCACGCCGTTTGAAGAGATGAAAAGACTCTGGGAGTTCCTCGGTGTAAAAAAGGTCAACAGGTCTCTTGGTGAAACGATCAAAGCCGAAATGGCAAGTAACCCTGATGAGGAGTGGCAGGCCAAACGGAATGAGGGAATCGCGTCCTTCCTCCCCAAGGGACAGGCTGGGAACTGGCAGCGTCTCTTCACGGCCCGCGACAAATCCGTTTTCAAGGATGCTGCAGGGGAGATGCTCATTCACTGGAAATATGAGAAGGACCTGAACTGGTAACGCCTCGTAATGGCTGGATCATTTGCCCTGGGTGGCATTGGTATAATGATTTTTAGTAGCGATCTTGTATAAAGGATCCACTGAGTTGAATTTTGCAAAACGCATCCCCAATCTGGAGCAGATCACCCGCATCTATGCTGTGGCGGTTGTGATGATCTATCCCTGGTCCATCTCCCGCTTTTTTTGGAGACTCCCCAGCTGGCTTTATTTTTCTTCTGTCAGTGACATCGCGGCCACATTTGCCTATATGACGGTTGTCAATCTGCTTGAGAGTCTTTTGGTTCTTCTTGCGCCTCTTTTCTTGAGCGTTGTCTTGCCCCAAAATTGGTTTTATGACCATTTCGTAACAAAAGGAACATTGCTTGTTTTGTTTGGATTGGGTTATTTGATGTACTTTGCCAATCACCTTCAATATCAAACCCCTTTTCCTGTTCAACTGTTCACCTGGACGCCGGTAATAGCCATTGCCATTCTCATTCTGGTCTTTTTGATCGGCCAGTTCCGCTTCCTTGACAGGATACTGGATGAAGTGACGAATCGCCTGCTTATCTTTCTCTATATCTCGATCCCGGTCAGCCTCCTTTCATTTGTAGTGGTATTGGTCAGAAATGTTATGTAGTAACCCTGGGTAAAGGAATCAGTATGAGTCGAATGAATCGTCGCAGTTTCCTGAAGATGATCGGAGCGGCAGCCCCAGCTGTTCTTTTTCCGGCTGTCAGTTCATGGGCTGCGCGAAGCATACAGGGGGATGCTGCAAAACCAAATGTAATCATTCTCCTGTTTGATGCGATGAGTGCTCGAAACCTGTCTGTGTATGGATATCAGCGCTCCACATCGCCGAGCTTTGAGAGGTTTGCTGACCGCGCTACTATTTATCATTCACATTACTCCGGGGGAAATTACACAATTCCGGGTACGTCTTCATTGTTGACCGGGGCTTATCCGTGGACAAGCAGGGCCATTAACTACAGCAGCGGTGTTAAACATGACCTGATCGACAATAATATCTTCCGCGCTTTGGGAAAGGATTATTATCGAGCGGCCTTTCCGCAGAA
The DNA here is from genome assembly GCA_964555335.1 of uncultured Anaerolinea sp. GTDB lineage: Bacteria > Chloroflexota > Anaerolineae > Anaerolineales > Villigracilaceae > Defluviilinea. The sequence goes on along the minus strand of CAZKSG010000029.1, from coordinate 6,587 downwards.
TGTAATGGCTGACTTTATCGTCTCCCAATTCGAATCAGATATCGATGCTCTTTTGCCAGCCAGCGCTTTCGGGAAATTTAATTACCTGTTGAACGATTATTTTCCCAATGATCGAAACATGGCACTGCGCGCCCTGGATGATTTCATGTTCCAGATGCAGAGCAAGCCAGCTTCTCTCGTTTTGGGGACTCTGCAGTGGACGATGCATTATCGGGATGGTGCTGGCTTGTCTACAAAGGGATATCCGAGAGGGGTACCTCACGATGTCACCTATCCTGTTTCTTTTACCCTGGAGGACTTGTTTAGCGGTATCGCATCCTGGATCCCGACCTTACCTGAGCCTTTCTTTACCTATTTGCATTTGCATCCGCCTCATGCTCCGTATCGTTCCACCGAACGGTTCTTCGGAAAATTCGTAGGTGGATGGTCACCTGCCAACAAACCTGTTCACCGATTCTCCGATCATGTATCGAACTCGGTGATCAAAACGACACGCCGTTCCTATGATGAATATATCGCATCTCTGGATTGGGAATTCGGCAAGCTTTTAGACTCCTGGGAAGCGCAGGGTATCTTCGAGAACAGCTATGTGATCGTCACATCTGATCATGGCGAAATGTTCGAGCGTGGGGAGACACGCCACACTACGCGGCTTGTGTATGACCCGGTCGTACATGTACCTCTGTTGATCTCTGCTCCAGGGCAGAAAACCCGCCGCGATATCTATACCCCTACAAATGCAGTGGATGTGCTCCCAACCTTGATGGAATTAACAGGAAGTTCGATCCCCATGTTGACAGATGGCAAACTGCTTCCCGGTTTTGGTGGGGTGGAAGACCTCGAAAGAAGCACGTTTACTGTGGAAGCCAAGCAGAATCCGGCCTTTGCACCGCTTGAAAAGGTCACGATTGCCATGAGGAAAGGCAACCGAAAACTGATCTACTACAAAGGATATGAAGCGGAAGAATCTTTTGAGCTGTACGACCTGGATGCAGACATTGAAGAACTCAAGGACTTGTACCCGGAGCAGCCTGCATTCGCGAAGCTCATGAGGGAGGAGCTTCTTGACTCTCTCTCAGACGCGGATAAACCATACACACGATAAATCGTTCTCCACAAATTGCGATACGAATCCATATCGGAGCCCTTTATGTCATCATATTCGATCCGTCACTATATTCCTGAAAAAGATCTGCATTCCCTCTCGCACGTATTGACCGAGATCGAATCCATCGATCGGGATGGAGAGGATACGTCGGAGGAATATCTTCTCGCCAGCCTGCAATGGGAAAACTATCGTCCTGCACAGGATGTGTGGGTAGCCGAGATAGATGGGAAGTTGGTCGGGTACGGATTGGCACTCGAGCAGCCATCTCAACACTGTACGATCTATGTAGTGGTCCACCCGTCGCAACGCCGCAAGGGATTGGGAAGTCAATTGCTCGACCTAACTCTGTCTCGTGCGCGTGAGTTTGGCTCACAAAAGATCATCATCTATGCCAACGAACGAAATGCTGCTTCGAATTCATTTTTGGCACAGCACGGATTTTCAGCGGTGGGTTCATCTGGTTCGATGAAAGCCAATGACTTTACGTCAGATCGCTCATTCGAACTCCCTATCGGATTTACACTCAGGACCTATTCTGAAATTAACGAACCCATCGTCCTGTTGAACGCGTTGAACGAATGTTATCTGGATATGTGGGGACATCAACACAGCGACCAGCATACTGAAGAAGAACTTCGTTCACCTCGCTTCTTAAACTACTATCACGCCGAAGACATCCTCCTGTTGTTCGACCCTCAAGGTGCTGTCACTGGCCTTTGTTCAGTGAAATCAGAAGGCAAGCGGGATGCAAGCGGAGTCCAGGTTGACCTGTTGGACGCGCCGGGTGTGATCAAAAGGTATCGACAAGAGGAACTCCAGGAACAGCTTGTCCTGGCAGGGATCGAGCATCTACGAAACAAGGGGACTCGTCCCATTATCCTTGAGTTCTGGGGGGAGAGCGAACAGGCGCTGGCACAGTATCGCGCCATTGGCTTTGAAATGTTGAATCGTTACGTCACATATCATAAGGAAGTGGAATGAAATTTCTCATCGTAGGTCTCGGCTCGATCGGCCGCAGACATTTTCGCAACCTGATCGCATTGGGGGAGAAAGATATCGCCCTGCTTCGCACGCGCAAAGCGACTTTGCCCGACGATGAACTTGCTGGCTACCCGGTGGAAACCGATATCCACGCAGCGCTGCAAAAGCACAAGCCAGATGCCGTGATCGTGGGCAACCCAACCTCCATGCATTTGGATGTGGCCATCCCTGCCGCAGAAACAGGTTGCCATGTTCTTCTTGAAAAGCCGGTGTCACATTCACTTGAACGTCTGGACGTTCTACAAAAAGCCGCACAGAAAAGCGGGAGCAAAATCCTGGTAGGGTTCCAGTTCCGGTATCATCCCACGCTTAACAAGGCGCGTGAATTGATCCAATCGAACGTACTTGGAAACATATTGACCGCCCATGCACATTGGGGTGAGTATTTGCCGCAGTGGCATCCGTGGGAGGATTATCGCCAGAGCTATGCGGCACGTGCAGACCTTGGCGGTGGTGTGATTGTCACCCTCACGCATCCGTTGGATTATTTGCGTTATCTGCTCGGTGACGTTGAATCGTTGTGGTCATTCAATGGACACACTTCATCCCTTGATGTGGATGTGGAAGATGTTGCAGAAATTGGATTGAAGTTTACAAACGGTGCAGTGGGTGGAGTCCATGTCAACTACTTCCAACGCCCACCAGTTCATCGTTTGGAAATCGTCGGAACGAACGGCACGTTACGCTGGGACAATGCGGATGGCATCCTGCACCTGTATCAAATACCTGCACCGTTCGGTTCCTTCTCCGATACCCCGCCTGCTCCCGTTATCGAATCATTCTCTCCACCCGAAGGTTTTGAGCGGAATCAACTCTTCGTCGCGCAAACGCGTCACTTTATTGAGATCGTCCGCGGGGAGAAAGAGCCGGTCTGCACGCTCGAAGACGGGATCCGGGCATTGCAAATGGCCCTTGCTGCGAAAGAGTCGCAAGCCTCACAGCGTGTAATTTCCCTAACGTAGTTATGAACAAACGCCCCTCACTGACTCACATACTCGTTCTTATCCTGGTCGCTGCACTGACGTATCTGCCGCTGCTCAACAAGATCGGGTACACCCATGATGATTGGTATCTCATGTCCTCGGCGCGTTCCGAGGGGGCAGGTGTCTTCCATTCGATCTTCAGCGTAGACCGCCCGCTGCGCGCCTATGTGTTGGAAGCCGAGTATGCGGTCTTTGGCGGGAATGTGTTACTTTATAACTTGAGCGCGTGGGTATTCCGTGTTGTGAGTGCAATATTATTTTTCTGGTTGTTGGAAATGCTGTGGCCAGACCATGCTCGCTGGACGTTCCTGATGGCGTTACTGTACCTGATCTATCCAGGTTTTCTTTCGCAACAGAACGGTATTGATTATCAGTCGCAGATATTAAGTCTTGCGCTGGCGATGCTTTCACTTGGATTAACAGTTCGTGCATTTTTTGAACCACACTCGTGGCTTAAGATTTTTGAGATCATCCTGGCGATCCTCTTCGGTGTGTTCTATCTGGGGCTGGTTGAATATGAAGCGGGTTTCGAATTGATTCGCTTGATGCTCGTGTTCGTGTTGGTGTCGCGCAGGCTTCCAACTTTGCGCGAGCGGACCATCACGACCATCAAAACATGGCTTCCTTATTCCCTCATCGTTCTTGGGTTTGGCGTCTGGCGTTTCTTCTTCTTTAAAAGTGAACGCGGTGCCACCGATGTAAATCTCCAGTTTGAAAACATCAGGCTGTATCCCATTCAAACTCTATACCACTGGGCTGTGCAGGTCGTTCAGGATATGTTCGATGTCTTTCTCTCTGCCTGGGCGATCCCGCTTTCACAATTGACGGATTACATTCGTATTTGGGGAAGCATCCTTGCGCTGCTGGTTGTTGGGTTGGTGCTGTTTGTTTTCATCAAGCAAATGTCTCACGCAAAAGACGACTCGAAATCAGGCGTCTTTTCGCGTGAAGCTCTATGGCTTGGACTGTTGAGCGCGATTGCCGGGTTGATCCCTATCGTGATGGTCAATCGTGAAGTGGCGTTCCCGTCATTCTCGCGCTATGCACTGGTTAGTTCGGTGGGCGTGGCGGTCTTTATCCCTGCTTTGCTCATTCATTTGCGCGGACGTTTTCTTCGCTGCGGTGTTATCGCCGGACTTGTCCTCATTGGAGTGTTCACACACCACGCGAACTCGGTTCGGTTTGCCGAGGAGACGGCCGCTGTGAGGGATTTCTGGTGGCAGGTATCTTGGCGCGTACCGCAGCTCGAGCCGCGGACAACGATCATCGGTACCTACCCTGGCGCCGCGATCGAAGAGGATTATTTTCTCTGGGGGCCAGCCAGTTTGATCTATTATCCCGAAGACCAAAATTCCGAAAACATCGGACCTGTCATTTACGCCGCGGTCTTGAACAAGGATACGGTCACTAAAGTCCTTTCGCGCGAACGGCAGGAGTTCGACGATCGCAAGAATATCATCACGTACAAGAATTACCGCAATATTCTGGTCATCAGCCAGCCATCTTCAACTTCGTGTGTCCATGTGATCAGCGGACTTCAACCGGAATTCTCGTCGCGTGAAACTGATTCCATTCGTATGATCGGTTCCTACTCTGAGATCAATCGCGTTCTTGTGGATGAGATGCCTCACACGCCGCCGACGCCTGTCTTTGGTCCTGAGCCGCGTCATGGATGGTGTTACTACTACCAAAAGGCGGATCTGGCCCGTCAGCGTGGCGATTGGGAGGAAGTGCTGCAAGTGGGGGAGCAAGCGCTTGCCAAAGGATTAGCCCCCAAAGACAGCATCGAATGGATGCCATTCCTGCAGGCCTATGCTCACGCGGGAAATACGAAACAGCTCACCGAACTCGCTCCACAGATTACTTCCAACCTGTATGTTGCACAACAGGCCTGTCAGATCATGAATTCGATGCCTGATCTGTCAGAATCGGTCCTTGAGACCGTAAAATTACTCTACTGCGCCGAATAAATCTGATAAGTAATTCCAAAATTCATTCACTGAATTTTAGGATATAATTGCGCCTTGTGCCTACGAAAACAGCAGAGAAAATCTGTACATGTTAAGGAGAAATAATGTCAAAAGCAAAACTCATTACCCCCTATGGCGGGAAACTGGTCAATCTTGTTGTGAATGAGAAGGAACGCGAAGAACTTCTCGCTCGCGCTCCCAAACTCTCCTCCATCAAGATCACCATGCGCAATCTTTGTGACTTGGAATTACTGGCAACCGGCGGGTTCTCCCCGCTCAAGACCTTCATGGGGAAGGCAGATTACGAACGCGTTTTGAAGGAAATGCGTCTGGCAGACGGCACATTGTGGCCACTTCCGATCACGCTCACAGCAGACCCCAAGGAACTTCCTACCGTTGGCGAAGATATCGTTTTGCGCAACGCCAATAATGACGTTATCGCTGTCATGACCCTTGATGAGGTCTATCACTGGGATGCTGAGACCGAAGCCGCATTGGCCTACGGTTCCACCGATTCCAAGCACCCGATGGTCTCTGAAATGCAGCGCTGGAACAAGGTTTGCATCTCAGGTCCATTGAAAGTGATCAACCTGCCCAAGTATTATGACTTTGTCAACCTGCGCTTTACACCTGCCCAGGTGCGAGAAAAACTCGAAGTTATGGGACACGACAACGTTGTCGCGTTCCAGACCCGCAATCCGCTCCACCGTATCCATGAGGAACTCACCAAGCGTGCTGCCGCCGCAGTTAAGGGATCCTTGATCATTCATCCGGTGGTCGGTATGACCAAGCCCGGTGACGTGGATCACTATACTCGCGTCCGTACCTATAAGGCATTGGTGGACAATCACTACGATAAGAAGAGCACCATGCTCAGCCTGCTTCCGCTGGCGATGCGTATGGCTGGACCCAAGGAAGCGATCCTGCATGCGATCATCCGCCGCAATCATGGCGCGAATCACTTTATCGTCGGCCGCGATCACGCGGGACCCGGAAACGATTCTACGGGCAAGCCGTTCTACGGTCCGTATGATGCGCAGGAGATCATGAACAAGTACGAAGCCGAGATCGGCGTCAAGATGGTGCCGTTCGAAATGCTCGTCTATCTCCCGGATGAAGACCGTTATGTTGAAGAGAAAGATGTGCCGAAGGGCGCCAAGACTGCCAATATTTCCGGCACACAGGTGCGCGATGAATATCTCGCCAAGGGCAAACTGCTCCCTGAGTGGTTCACACGCCCTGAGACGGCCGAGATCCTGCGCCAGATGTACCCGCCTCGTCACAAGCAGGGATTCTGTATCTGGTTTACAGGTTTGAGTGGTTCCGGCAAGAGTGCGACCACCCAGGTGGTGACCTCACTGCTGCTCGAACGCGGGCGTGAGATCGCCATCCTCGACGGCGATGTGGTCCGCACGCATCTCTCCAAGGGGCTTGGTTTCAGCAAGGAAGACCGCGACACCAACATCCTGCGCATTGGTTTTGTGG
>CAZKSG010000028.1:25157-32408 GCA_964555335.1 uncultured Anaerolinea sp. | reverse complement strand
GTCGCCACGGTCAGGTTGGATTCAGCCAGGTTCTTCGCAACATCAGGCTTCCAATCGGTCGTGATCTGACCGATAATCTTGGCCTGTTCGTCGCGGGTGAGTGTAGCCTTATCCTGCAAACCCACAGCTTCGCTGGAGTTCTTGATGACGAATGTGCCATCGGCGATCTTCGGCTGGAGCACATTCCAGGCACCTTCGAAGAAGAGGAAGGCATTGTTGTCAGAAGCAGCACCGGCATACAGATAGAGCGGGTTGCCGGTTCCAGAGGCCTTGTCGACCAGGTATTGAGCCTGGGCAGCACCCACGGCGATGCTATCGAAGGTGACATAGTAATCCACGGCGTCGGTATTGAGGATCAGGCGATCATAGGAAATGACCTTCACGCCTGCAGCGCGAGCGGCTTCCGCAGAAGCAGCAGCGGCGGCACCATCTTGCGGGGTCAGGATCAGGACCTTGATACCCTTGGTAATGAGGGACTCAACATTGGTCTTTTCCTTGGCGGAATCGCCCTGGCTGAAGAGGATCTCTACATCGTAACCCTTGGCAGTTAATGCTTCCTTGAAGCGGGTTTCATCCTGGATCCAGCGGGGTTCATCCTTGGTCGGTAGAACGATACCAACAGCCAACTTGGTGGATGGCTCGGTGGCGGCAGCTCCTCCACCGCACGCTGCGAGGATCATTGTTGCGATCATCAGTATGGCGGTTAAGCCATACAACGTTTTCTTGGACATTTTCTTCTCCTTGTTTGATGATTAGGTACAACCAGATATGAAAGGGTCGTTCGTATGGTGTTGCGCAATCACCTCCTTTCGAGAGATAACAAAACGAAGCATCCCATCCCGCAGAATGGAGTTGCTTCGCTAACCGACCTGACTTAAGGAATTCAATGCTAACTCAAACATATCGATCCTTTTGCTGGGCGCAAAAACGTGATTAAGGCTATTTGAAATGCACAGACTATACGAACAGGTATTCCTGTCCTTGTTGTTCGTTACAGTACCCGTTTGGGTACTCTATGGAGTATTCTATTGATTTTGAAGGGTGTTGGATATATCCAAATCTTCAAAAAACCGACTGTTCTCCCCAATTTCAGTAGGGGAAATCCCCCAAATTAGACAATTACCACCGGGTGCGGGCTGGGTATCTCTACCTGCAAAATCATACCATTTCCGGTAGAGGATTCGATGTGCATATTCCCCCCCAAAAGCGCCACTCGTTCGCTGATACCGACCAACCCAAAGTGCTTGCTCGCCGAAAGGGACGCCAGATCGGTCGGTACCGACAGCCCATGACCGTCGTCCTCCAAACGGACGAGTAGGCTGGCCGAAGGCGTTCGCTGCAGCGACAACCGGACACGGCTCGCCGCAGCATGCTTGCGGATGTTATTCAGCCCTTCCTGCACGATGCGGAAGACAGACAGTTCGATGGTCTCGGGAAGCCTGCCCAGATCGGGATCGATTTCCACCTGAGTGGGGATTCCGCTCCGTTCGGCCCATTCATGCGCCATCGACTCGATCGCTGCAGAGAGTCCATGGTGATCGATCGTTGGCGGACGCAGGTCGCTGCAAATCTGACGCAGTCCGCTGACCACACCCCGAATGCCGCTCCGGATGGTGGCCAGGTTACGCTGCAAACTCTCGGAGGTTTCGGAACTTTCGATCTCCTCCAGCCGGTAATTAAAACTCAACAAGTCCTGAATCACCTGATCATGGATTTCGCGCGCCAATGCCTTGCGCTCGTCTTCACGTTCGGTGATCAGGCGTCGCTGTGTGGCCTGCAGTGCGGTGGTCAACTGGTCGAGCGCTTCGATCTGGTTCCCCAGGTACTCGAACAACTGCCGGTTCAGTGAGGTTCGTGCTTCCAGACTTTGCTCAAGTGTGACCTGTGTACGACGTAATTCCTCCGCCTGCTGCTGCGCACTGTGATAGCTTTCGAGTGCCCAAATCAGCGGAGTGATCTGTTCCTTGCGCGAAGAGCCGACGATCAATTCCACGATCTCGCGTGGAACCGACTCAGAGGTGCGGCGATCTGCCACGAGCCGCCCCTCATACAGGACCAGAATACGATCCGTCACTTCAAAGAGATGTGTCAGATCATCGCTGCTGATGATGATGGAAGTGCCCTGAGCAGATATTTGCCGGATCTTTTGCATCAATATCTTTTGGCGTTCAAAGCTTAGCACCGGAATAATATCGTCAAGAAGCAGGAGGCGACAGGGATGATGGAATGCGCGCGCCACGGTCAACAACTGCCGTTGTTCATCGGTCAGATTACGAACCTGTTCGCGAACCAGGCTCGAAGGGAGGTCGAACTCTTCAAGCAGCTCAATCGCCGACCGGATCATTCGATCCCAGTCGATCACTCCAAGGGCAGGCAGCTTTCGAGTCTCACGGCCCAGCATGATGTTCTCGATCACATCGAACTGTTCGACCAAACCGGATGTGCGCCGTGTTCTCTCATTTCGAAATTCATTGTCATACATGAAAGGGTTGCTGGCATTGAACTGGTCGATCGGGCTCGAAATTTGATATACGGTCTCAATGCCCATCTTTTGTGCCTGGATCCGACTCGAAAAACGTTGCGGGATGCCATCCAGATAAATAGCGCCGGAAGAGGGAGGCATCACGCCGTTCAACAAGTGAAAGAGTGTGGATTTCCCCGCCCCCTGGCGGCCAACAAGCCCGAGCACTTCGCCGCGCGATATGGAGAAACTGATATCGCGAAGCACTGGCAGGCGGTCGAAATTCTTCGACAAATTATCTGCAAAAAGAAACGGCTTGTCCATGGAGTGCATTTTAACCCAAACAGGGTCGCAGAGAGGGGAACAACCTGCCTTTCTCAATTGACGGCTTCTTTTCAACCTTGATAAGACCATAGCCAGTTAAGGTGCTTTGCGGCATAATTACCGCATGGGAATGACACGTGTATTGCTGGCAGACGACCACACGGTGGTGCGGGCCGGGTTGCGGAACGCGCTGGAAGGCGTTTCGGGCATTAAAGTCGTGGGCGAAGTAGGGAATGGCCGCGAATTAAAATCTGCCCTGGAAAAGCATCAGATCGACCTGCTCGTGATGGATGCCAATATGCCTGATTTCGAGCCGATTTCGGCAGCTCGCGAGATCAAGGCAAAATATCCCAACCTGAAGATCCTGATCGTCAGCGCCTATAACGATGAAACCTATGTGGTGGGGTTGCTTAAGGCAGGTGTGGATGGTTACCACCTCAAAGACCAGCCGCTTGCCGATCTGCAACTGGCTATCCAGCGCATTCTCAGAGGGGAACGCTGGATTACCAGTTCCCTGCTCACCCGTCTTGCTGACCGTCCATCCACGCCGCACGCCAATAGCGCTCCCTGGCTCACACGCCGCCAGCGCGAACTGCTTCAACTTCTCACTCAGTGTGCCGACAACCGGTCCATCGCTGTTGCGCTCGATATCAGTGTGAAGACCGTCGAAAACCACCTGACTGCCTTATATAAAATCCTCGGCGTTGACAGCCGGATGAAGGCCCTGAACTACGCGCTTCACCATCCTGAATTGCTCGCCACCACCGGGCAGGAATTAACTGAAGCCGAACCGGCGCCTCCCAGTCAGGGAAATTTGAACATTCTTGTGGTGGACGATAACCCGCGCTACCGCCAGCAACTCTGCCGGCTGATCGGCAAGATCGCCCCCACATCCAACATTTTTGAGGCCGATAATATTGCCGACGCACTGCGCATCGGTGAAAAAGTAAAGCCAAATCTTGGGCTCATCGATGTTGTGCTGGAAGATGAAGATGGCATTTTATGCGCCAGCCGTTTGAAAAACGTCTCCCCTTCTACACGCATGGTGATGATCAGTGCCTACCCCGACCGCGAATTTCGCAGGCGTGCTCTCTCGGCGGGAGCCATTGCCTTTCTCGATAAAAAGGATCTCGACACCGCCTCTGTACGACAGGTGATCGAAGATACGTTCAGATAGCGATCAGGAAAATCAGATCGTTGACGTTCGTCCCGGTTGGCCCCGGTTTCAACAGATCCCCCAGCTTCTCGAAAAACGGATACGCATCATTACGGGACAAATGGCCGGCCGCGTTGAGCCCCAGCCTCTTTGCCCGTTGAGCAGTTTCGCCCGTCACCACGGCACCTGCCGCATCGGTAGGACCATCATCGCCATCGGTGGCAAGAGAGATCAGCATTCCATGTTCCAACCCAGCCAACTCATTCACTGCGCTCAATGCCAGTTCCTGGTTCCGCCCGCCTTTTCCGGTCCCTTTGATGGAGACCGTTGTCTCACCGCCCGCGATCAAACAGAACGGACGCTCCCGTCTGGAAAGTTCATCGCGCAATCTCTGAGCCAACATCACGCCAACTTCACGCGCTTCTCCTTGCAGTTCGTTGGTCAAGATTTCGGCATAGAAGCCTTCCTGCTCCGCTTGCATCAGCGCCGCCTGTGCTGCGAGTTTATTGTCACCGATGATGATATTTTCAATACGCCTGTGTCGAAAAGCTTGATCTTGGTCTCCCGACAACAAGTTGTTGGATGCCAACACTTCGAGAATAGAACCCGGAACCTGTTTTTCTAAATCATACTTCCTCAGGATCGCAATCGCATCCTCTTTTGTTGTTGGGTTTGGAACTGTGGGCCCCGACGCAATCGTTTCCAGTGGATTCCCGATCACATCTGAAAGAATCAAGCTGATGACTTTCGCTTGGGTATGTTGTGCTATCCCTCCACCTTTGACGCGGTCCAACTGACGACGCAGGGTGTTGATCTCGTCAATGCGTGCACCGCTGGCAAGAAGCAGTGATGTCAATGTTTGTAAATCTTCCAACGGAACATAAGGTGCAGAGACAAGCGCCGAGCCACCACCAGAGATCAAACAAACCAGCGTGTCGCTTTCATTCAACGAAGAGATAAATTCCAGCACACGTTCACCGGCATGGAGTGAGCGAGCGTCCGGGATGGGGTGTCCCCCTTCGATAACGGTATACAGGTTTCGGCTTCGTTCGGAGGCGAACTTGGTGACGGCAAGTCCGTCCGAAAGAGGAATCCGTTCGGCGAGGGCATCCATCATCGGGAGTGCCGCTTTTCCGATCCCCAAGCCAAAGACACTGCCCTCCAGTTTCGGAAGATATCGTTGCACAGCCTGATACGGGTCAACCGCATCGATCGCAGCAGACAGGGTTCGCAATATGCGCTCGTCATTCAAACTGTATGTACTAAGACGATTTATATCCATTTCTGTTATCATATCAGAAACATTTTCGGAGAAATGATGTCGAAACCAAAAGTGTTCGTTACTCGGGCCATCCCGGCTAAAGGTTTTCAGATGATCCAGGATTTTTGCGATGTGGATCTTTGGAAGGGAGATTTGCCACCCAGCCATGATGAACTGCTGAAACGCGTGCAGGGTGTGGATGGCATTCTGAGCCTGCTGACAGACAAGATCGATGCCGAAGTGATGGACACGGCCGGCGAGCAGTTGAAAGTGATCAGCAACCATGCGGTGGGATTCGACAACATCGATGTGCAGGCTGCAACCGATCGAAGAATTCCCGTGGGCAACACACCCGATGTACTCACCGATGCAACCGCTGATTTTGCATTTGCGCTGATGATGGCCGCTGGACGCCGCTTGATCGAAGCGGACCGCTATGTGCGGGAAGGACAATGGAAAACCTGGGGACCCATGATCCTGCTCGGCACAGAGATGAAAGGCGCCACACTTGGGCTGGTGGGCTTTGGACGCATCGGCAAGGCCATGGCACGCCGCGCTGTTGGATTTGATATGCGTGTGATCTATTACGATCCCAATGAAAAGAAACCCGTCACCGATATCAACGCGACCCGCGTGGATTTTGAAACCCTGTTGGAAGAATCGGATTTCATCTCGCTTCACACGCCACTGACGCCGGATACACGTCATTTGATTGACGCAGAGTCCCTCTCCAAAATGAAGTCGAATGCTGTGCTGGTCAATACATCGCGTGGACCTGTCGTAGACCATGAAGCTTTGTACGAAGCCCTGAAGTCCGAGCGAATCTTCGCAGCAGCACTGGATGTAACCGAACCCGAGCCACTACCAATGGACAGCCCGCTATTGACGTTGAAGAATCTTGTCATTGCGCCGCATATCGCCAGCGCGAGCAAAATCACTCGCGATAAGATGTCCTGGATGGCGGCACAGAATTTGATCTCTGGTTTGAAGGGAGATCGCCTGCCTAACTGTGTTAATTCACAGGTGTATTCCAGATAGAAACAGAATGGTATGAAAACGCCGCGGGTTTGAAAGCCCGCGGCGTTTTCACTTATGGAGTTGTTGTTGGAGTTATCGTTGGCGTGTATGTCGCCGGGAATGTGTACTTCGGTTTCGTTGGAATGGAAGTCGGTATTACCGGGGTCGGTGTGGGTTCCACCGGCTCGTAGGTAATATGGATCGCCTGATAATCGATCTTAATGTCTTCGGTCTGATCGCTTGATTGCAGCCGAATACGGATCTCACCCCGTGAAGAAACGTATCGTGCGATGCTCTCAATGCGGAAGAGATAGATGTTCCATTCGTTGGACTGTGAGCCGAGGCTGTCGCCTACTCTAACCCAGTTACCCGTTGTCCAATCATAAGCAGACCATGTCCACACCTGGGCAGAAGTGGCGGTCTTGAAATTGACCTGCAGCAACATGGACGAAATTTTTCCGGCCTGGGCATTTGCGGGCAGGTAGAAAGATTTGTATCCCATGTATGCACTGCCAGGTGTCTGGAATTTGACATAGGCCGATGGATTGTCCTCTGTCCCATTTTGCTGGATCATGTTCAAACTTGAGAGCAAGCCGCTGATCGATCCGCTCTGTGTGGTGAGAGAAGCAGGCACGATAACAGCCGATTGTCGCGGCGGTATGGTTGGCAACGGTGTCTGATTGAGCTTTTTGGTCTTCGTTGGCTGTGGTGTAGCTGTAAAGGTTGCCGTCGCTGTAAGCGTGGGTGTCTGTGTGGCAGTTGGAGTATAGGTCGGAGTTCTGGTCGCTGTAAATGTTGGGGTTGGCGAAGCGCTGGGCGTATAGGTGGCCGTATGCGTTGATGTTGCAACATTCGTTGGCGTATATGTTGCTGTATTTGTAGCGGTAAAGGTCAGCGTCGGTGAAGCACTGGGGGTGTAGGTAGCCGTATGCGTCGACGTGGGAACGTTCGTCGATGTAGCGGTTGCTGTATTTGTGGCCGTAAAGGTCTGGGTGGGTGATGATGTAGCTGTATAAGTTGACGTTGGTGTGA
>CAZKSG010000028.1:0-25057 GCA_964555335.1 uncultured Anaerolinea sp. | reverse complement strand
GCCGTAAAGGTCTGGGTGGGTGATGATGTAGCTGTATAAGTTGACGTTGGTGTGAATGTGGCCGTATTTGTCGGAGTGTTTGTAGCTGTATAGGTTGGTGTATATGTGAAGGTCGGAGTCGGCGATGAGGTAGCTGTATAGGTCAACGTCGGTGTGAATGTAGCCGTGTTCGTTGGGGTGTTTGTAGCTGTATAGGTTGGTGTATATGTGAAGGTCGGAGTCGGCGACGAGGTAGCGGTATAGGTCGCCGTCGCTGTAAAGGTTGGGGTGTTGGTGATCGTGGAAGTCGGCGTCCGCGTGGCGGTGGGAGTGAACGTCTGGGTCGCTGTTGCGGTAAAGGTTGGAGTAGGCGAGGCGGTAAACGTGTTCGTCACAGTAGGAGAAGATGTGGGAGTAAACGTGGGTCCCGAAAGCGGTTGCGGATTGCAGTTGGAAAGTGAAACACTGAACGAAGTGACACCGTTCGGAGCTTCGATCATGGCATTATCTTCGGGAGATACCAAATCAATCGTATGAGATTGCCCTGGAGCCAGATAGGTCTCGCGCCAGACGTCTGCTCCACGCACCCATTCAATGATCAAGGCAGTTCCGCTCAGAGCCGTGACCTGACAACCATCTGCCCAGGAACCCATATATGGATAGAGTGCTTGATTGCCAGAATAGGAAACAACCGACCGTGAATTATTCTGTGATGTTCGTGCATTCGTTTGATAGGCGGACCAGGAAGGCCAGCCGATGACCGCACCATCCCAATCGGCGCCAAGCCCACCTTGACAATCTTGACCATTTAAGGGAACACACTTCCAAAGTGCACGAATGGCTGTCACATTACCACTACAAGACATCGGATCAGAACAGGGACCTGCTGTAGGCGTCAGTGTAGGAGAGCCGCTTAATGTTCCACCGCCGAAGTCATCCAACACAGTATTGGGCGCATTGTAATGAGACAATCCTATATAGCCACCCAGAGGATAGTACGGCCAGCTCGTGATGGTTCGGGAACCTACCAACGTCCCATTCTTGTAAACTTCCACTTGTCCGTTCGATCGGGCTCGAGCGCCAAATACATCGTTATTTGAAAACACAACAGAAATATCTGCACCCTGCTGTACCCATCCGGATGATTGAGCATACGTCCAAATTTTGACAACATCATTATATGAGTTGTACACCACAGCCAGTTTGGCAGTTATAGGTGACGCATTGGATTGTGCCTTCAACATTAAAGAGATTTCCGCAGTGCTGGCCGCGCTTGGATCAATATTAACCAACGTAGCATAGACTTCCTGGTCGATCCCGAAAAGGGTGGGCGCCCAGTAAATCTCATCATCATTTACGGTGTTGACATCCAGACGGTTGGATGCAATGGCATAGCTGGATGTCTTCTCGGACCAATTCGATCCTATGACACCGTTGCTACGGTTGAAATTATCCAAAACACTGGTGGAGGGAAATGCCACTGGAGGAACTGTTGGAGTCGGTGAAGCTGTAGCGGTGGGTGTTTTCGTGGGCGGCGTTGGGAGTAATTCCTGCTCATACACAAACACATCTGCCGTTGCATTGGTATCGCCAGATACCAGGTTGGTCGCAAAAGATTTGAAAGCAATATATTGTCCATTGGGGGTGATCGATGCGTAGAGCGATCCGTTCCCATTTCCATCGCTTCCCGTTCCTTGTGCGCCATTTGAGTCCACGGAAGCTCGCAGGGTCGTATCCGCCAGCAGATCGCGTACAAAAACATCGCTTGCACCATTCGTGTCGCCAGGCACCAGATCTGAGGCTTTGGAATCGAACGTCACATAACGACCATCCGATGAGACCGCAGCCTTCTGCGAGTCGTTATTGGGAACCCCACCAGTTGTGGAAACAGAAACAAGAGAAGTGACGCCAGTCTGGGTGTCATACCAGAAGATGTCTGACTTGCCGTTTGTATCACTCGAGACCAGGTTCGTCGCCCAAGACTGATAGGCAATATACCGTCCGCCGGAGGAGATGGCCGGATACCAGGAATTTCCACCTATTGCCTGCGCTCCGCCAGAAGTGACGGAAACGCGCGTGGTTGTATTCCCCGTTCGATCGCGGAGAAAGATATCATCCACCCCATTCGTATCGCTCGCAACCAGGTTGGATGCAGATGAGTGGAAGACCACATAACGTCCATCGCCAGAGATAGCCGGGTAGAGTGAGGCGCCATTTCCCTGTGTACCACTCGTATTAACAGACATAAGGGATAACGCCAATGTCTGTCGATCCCATAGAAAAACATCACTCGTTGAATTCGTATCCCCAGACACCAAATTGCTTACCGATGAATTGAACACAATATATCGTCCATCATCAGAAATGCTCTGGTGATATGAATTCATGTTTCCAAGGGTATTGCTTAACGTGACAGAGACAGCCGTTGTTGTGTTAGTCTGCAGATCACGCACGAACACATCGTAGGTATTGGGCGAGTCACTTTGCGGCACGAGATTCGTGGCAAGAGAAATAAATGAAACATATCGTCCGTCTGCCGAGATCACCGCATCGTGAGAGTTCGCGTTCCCTTGCACCCCGCCGGAACTGACAGAAACGAGCGTAACCGTGCCTGTCTGAGTATCGCGTACAAAAACATCAGATGCGCCGTTCGTATCGTTGGGAACCAGATCCGTTGCATATGTATAAAACGCAACATAGCGTCCATCCGCCGACATGGTTGGCCAGTCTGATTCACCGCTGATCTGTGCCCCTGCGCTCGTGACCGAGATACGGGTTACATTTCCAGGGGCGGCATAGACCAGATTCACAAGCCCTGCGCCGAACAACCCACTCAAAACCATGAGTGTCAGAGCGATTCTCAGGAAAAAGTAGGATGAATGCTGTTTATCAAACATGTGGTTTTTCTAAAATGAAAAATGCCTTCCGGTTACCAGGCAGGCTTTACGCATCCCATTCTGCTTGTAAAAAAGATAATGTCTTACAAATAATACTGGATTACTAGACAAGTTACCTGCCATTTGGTTACAAGAAATTCTCCCCCTAAAGTCCTATACGTGGAAAAATGCTGTTCTCGCATGGCACAGGGTTGCAAATGTCGGTGGAAAGGAATGCAACCCTGTGTCTGAACCTATGAAAATCCAGGGTGCTGGCACACTGCCGCTGCCAAAGTTGTCAGCCAGGCCGATGCGCACGAAAATCATATTTCGAGTTGTGAAAAACAAGTTTTTTCTCCCCGGGAGCATCCATATCCTCCCTATGGAACTGGATATCAAACTAAAGTCAACAAAAAAGTATAGCGAAACTGCTTGTACAGGATAAGTGAAATATGCAATTATCGAATTATGAATAAGGATGACAAAACGCCCGCTCATTCGAAGCGGGCGTTTAATTTAGGGCTTTTCCAACCCGTGTTCGTTCAAGAGTTTTTCATCGGCAAGAATATCCCAGGTCTTTCCATCGGCAACGATTTGGCCGTTATCCATTACGACCGTACGTGGGAAGAGTTCTTCAACGAGTTTCATGTC
Source organism: uncultured Anaerolinea sp. (assembly GCA_964555335.1). Taxonomy (GTDB): domain Bacteria; phylum Chloroflexota; class Anaerolineae; order Anaerolineales; family Villigracilaceae; genus Defluviilinea. The sequence goes on along the minus strand of CAZKSG010000028.1, from coordinate 21,551 downwards.
GTGAGTAGAGACCAGCATCGTGATCGGAAGTTCACGCAACAGATTGATCAGGGTGCGACGGGCGCGTGGGTCGAGCCCGGCAGAGGGCTCATCGAGGATGAGGATCTTCGGCTCCATCGAAAGGACGGTTGCGATGGCAATCCGTTTCTTCTCCCCCACGCTCAAGTGATGCGACAGGCGATCACGATACGCCGACATTCTTACCGCTTCAAGGGCCTTGTCCACACGATCGATCACCTCCGCTTCAGGAAGTCCCATGTGGAGCGGACCAAACGCCACATCCTCGAACACTGTGGGGGAGAAGAGTTGGTCGTCAGGGTTCTGAAACACGAGTCCCACCATTGCGCGGATCACAGGTAGATTGTGGCGCATGAGGCGAACGCCTCCCACTTCGATATCGCCATTGCCTCCCAAAATCCCGTTCAAGTGGAGCATCAAGGTGGATTTACCAGCACCATTCGGCCCCACCAATGCCACTTTGTCACCTGGGCATAAATTCAAAGAGACGCCGCGCAAGGCAACGTGCCCATCGGGATAGGAAAAATGTAGGTTGTCGATCTTGATCACACTTGCAGTCTGGAGGTCCGTCATAAGAGCCATCCCGTAATTTGTATAAGGATAAATAACGAAACAGAAACCATGCCGATCATCAGGTCGCTACGATGGTAATGATGCGGGTGGATGGTCATCAACTCACCTCTATATCCACGCGAAAGCATCGCATTGTAGATACGGTCACTGCGTTCGTAACTGCGCAGGAATAATTGACCAGCCATGTGCCCGGCGATCTGCGCCCGCCACATCACGCTCCCACCCGACCGGACGCCGGCTGCGGCCGCCGAACGGGATTGCCTCGCCCTCAGCAGCCGCATGACTTCATCGGCAAGTACGAAGAGGTATCGATACAAAAAGGAGATGATGACCGTGATGATGGTTGGAATGCGCAGGTGATTCAGCGCGTGGATGATCTTCGGGAACTCGGTTGTTGAAACCAGCAGGATCGCCATTTGCACCGACAGCCATGAGCGAATGACAATACTGACAAAACGCAATACACCTGCATCTGTGATGATGATGTTCCACATCAGGAATTTGAATTCCAGAAGCGGAGTCCCCGGTATTGAAAACAACACCGTCACAGCGATCAGAGCAAATGGCAGCGCTACAAAGGAACGTCGGAATGTAAAACCCCAACCCAACCCTGAGAAACCATTTGCTAACAACAGAAAAGCACAAGCGATCAGGAACGCACTCCATGCTCCATCGGGCAGCAGCGCATTGGAAAGAATATAGGCAATCGTAACAATGACCTTGATCCGGGGATCAAGGTCATGCACTGGACTATACCCGTGGTGATAACGATCGAACGCGTCTGAATGCATATCTTAAGTTGCTTTTTTTTGCAGGGTGCGACCCGCAAGAAAAGCGAGGAGCAAAACAACCACTGCACCAATTGCGCCAGCCATGATCTTTGCGGCGGATGCGTCTGCAAGAAATGGAACGGTATACCCGGCCAGAGGTCCGCTGCCAGATTGAGCCGTATTAATGAATCCAAGGTCCATGGCCACACGATTCAACCCGTCAGGGTCAGCAGAAGCAAGCGGTGAAAGAAGAACGACCACGAGCGCAATCAATACACCGACGAACACCCATCCGCGACTTCCTTGGGAAGAGGGGGACTTTTCATCCAACAAATCGGGACGCGTTCGGAATATAAAGGTAAGGGCTGCAACCGTGATCAATGCTTCTCCCAACCCGATCAACGCATGGACTCCCAGCATGGCAGGGACAACAATATTGATCTTTGCAGTCCCACTCAACCATAGCTGGAGAGATGTGAACAAGGCACCGGTCATTACGGAAAGCCAAGCCGCCACACCGGCAACAGCTACCTTTATGCTTTGGCTCCTCCCTGCTGTAGACCGATACAAACCATATCCCACCGCAGCGGTGAGCAACCCCATGTTGAGGATGTTCGCGCCCATCACGAGCAGACCGCCATCCTGAAACAACAATCCTTGTACAGCAATGACAGCGGTCATTACCAGCATCCCGGCCCATGGACCGAGCGTGATCGCGGCCAGTGCACCGCCGAGCAGGTGCCCTGATGTCCCGCCCGCCACGGGGAAATTGATCATCTGGGCGGCAAAAATGAATGCCGCCATGACGCCCATCAATGGGACCTGGCGCTCGCCCAGGCTTTTGTTGGTGCGGGAGACAGCCACAGCAAGAGTGACGGCAGTGATTAACCAACAAATTACTGAAATAATCACACTGAGAAAACCGTCAGGAATATGCATGGGTCGTGGGGAATACAACATGAGAACCTCCTTGTTATGAATGGTTTGTTTGACACTTCGGGCACACCCCGAAGAATGTAACATGACTGTCGATGCCTGCATAACCACTGGTCGATTCAAGCGTTTGATACAGGCTTTTCAGCAAGGTGTGCTGCACTTCGATCTCGTCCCCGCAGACGCGACAGACGATATGATGATGGTCCTCACCGGCGATCTGATACGTGAAACGTCCGTTTCCGGTATGGGAAGGATGTGCCAATCCGTTCTCAGCAAGGAATTCCAGGGTGCGATACACGGTGGGCTCGGTAATGCGCGGAAATTCCCGCTTTGCCAACTTATATACTTCGGTGGGGGAAAGATGTTTTCCTGCATGGCGCAGGACATGCAGAATCGCCATCCGCTGAGGCGTCATTCGGTATCCACGGGATCGGAGTTGGGGGGCGTAATCAGATGCGCAGGACATATATGGACTCTTATTGCAACTTTTTGCAATAATATATAGTATACAAAGTCCATGTGATTCTTACCTTAAAAACAAACGCCAGCGGGCTCTGCTGGCGTTTACAAGGAATTTAGTACTGGGATTCCGCACGATGTTTACGGTTCCCAAAAATACTGTGTCAACGCATAAATATAGGGTTTGCCATTCATATACTCGATCCCCACCACCCAGGTATGCCAGTCCATGGTACTGTTGGCACCCGTGCCAGGGAAATGGATGGAATAGAAGTCCTTGTCATATGGCCATGTGACATCATAGGTTGCACCGCCATGTTTCAATTCATTGCAATATAGCGTATACGTCTGATTGAAGACCTTCGTCAGGTCTGGGACGATCACATCGTGGAAGGCGCCCACTTTCGCTTCGCCGCTTCCGGGATGCGCACCCCAATCGACCTCATAGGTTGTTTCAAAAAGGAACTTTACCTGTGAAGGCTGATAATTGACCACGGTACCATAGCGGATCCAGCGCACATCCATTCCATTTGCCGGGCTGACGAGGGAAGCCAGCAGAGTCCCATCGGCATTCAGAACAGCAGTCTTGAGCGAATCGATCAATGTACTCACTTGAGGGTCGACGCAGACATTCGTCGTACCAGGTTGCAGTGTGGATGTCAAAGCAGGAATCGCAGTAAATCCACTCACGGAAGGGGAAGCGGTTAACGGAACAAAGGCACCTGTGCTGATGGGAGTAGGGTTGACAAGAACAGGTTGTGTTGGGGTGGGCGAGGCACAGGCAGCAAGTACTGTACATCCGATGAGCAGGGTGAAAAGAATTCTTGTGTTCATTTGCTCTCCTCATTTTCATTATATACCTGCATTAAAGAAAAAAGCCGCCATGAGGCGGCTCGATCTTTATTCTTCGGCAATTGTCATGACGACAATATGCTGGTTCAATAACTGCGGAGTTTTCGCTTCCTTCGCCGGGACGATCTGACCGAGTGTATACCCACCCGCAATGGGGACATCTTCACCCAAAATATCCTGCACGGCAGCGATCTCGGAACCGGGATGCGATTTGAGCAGCATCTCCCAGGCGACATCGACGAAGACAAGTGCAATGGCTGGTTTGCGCCCACCGAGCTGCTGGAGTGCCTGTTGAGCTGCCTGCTGCGCAGCATTCTCACAAGAAATTCGACTCCCCACCAGTAGATAGGCATCTGCCCCATCACGCACAGGAGCATTCATACGGAAACTGCCATCGGCTTCCACGCGGATCGGGGCGCGCACTACGAGTTGATCGCCCTGCTCCACGCCAAGTGGATACAAACGGGCGAGATGACTCAATGGAGGGAACGCCCAATCGCGAGCCGAATAACCGAAGAGTTGTGCATAGGTCTCCGAAGCAGGACGTCCATCCAGCGTACGGAGCCAGAAGCCGCGCGAACGCGTCACTCGGAATTGACTGCCGACCGGGTTCCAGCCATGAGCCGACCCCACACCCACGCGGATGTTCCCGCGCAGGAACGCGGCAGTGAGAGCACCTGTTCCTGTTTGAGGTCCGGCGATCTGATAGGAATGACCCGTATGCAGATCACCTGAGGAAAGGGCACCTGCCAATGGAACAGAGGCATTGGTGAGGGAATTACATAACTGGTCTGCATCGCCGTTAAAACCATCGGCAAAAAAGAGCAGGGCACGTGTGTCGATCATTTCAGCAGCCTGCTTTGAAAGCTGCGCTCCGGTCTCGCGTCCACTTTGAGCATAACCGGGCATCCAGCGCGTTTCCGCTTGAATATCACCGCCCATCAACAAGGTAATGACCGAATTGGGATGCAACCCATTTGCAGTGATGCCGGCAGGGCTGCTGAAGCCGATCATGGGCGTGTCACCCAGCAAACTGGATACACCGCTGACGACTTCACGGGCCTGATATTGATGCGAAGCAATGACTAACCCGAAGCCTGCCGCACCTGCACCCAGCCGGTTCAACGCCTGGTGTGCAGACTGCAAACCCGCTTCACGTCCGTTCAATTCCTGTGCGTACCCGATGGAAATTGAGAGCGTCATTCGATCATCCTTCCGAGACCGGTACAGTGAAATGGAAGGTCGTCCCCTTCCTGAATTCGCTTTCGAACCAGATACGTCCACCCTGCATTTCGACAAGACTCTTGGTGATGTTCAAACCGAGACCAGTGCCGGGCGCTTCACGTGCTTTCGAGTCATCAGAGCGGAAAAACTTCTGGAAGATCTTGGACTGGTCTTCAATATTAATACCGATGCCGTTGTCCTTCACCCACAAGTGGACAACCTGCTTGGCACCCTCGGGATCCCACTGGTTTGCGGTCGCTTCCGCGCCAACAACCACTTGTCCCCCTTCTGGCGTGTATTTGTGGGCGTTGCTGACGAGGTTTGTAAGGACTTGTCCCACACGGATGCGGTCCGCCCAGACTTGAGGCAGAGACGGCGAAAGTTGCAGATCCACATTCTGCTTCTTATCTTCGATCTGACGCTTCGTGGAGCGGATCACATCATCGATGATGTCCGGCACATCTACAGGTTTGTAATCAAGGCGCAGGCGCCCTGCTTCGATCTTGGCATTATCGTTCAGATCCGAGACAAGCGCCGACATACGCTCCACATTCGAACGGATCGTACTGAGGAAATTCGCCTGCATTTCGTTGATCTGTCCCACCGAACCTGCGGCGAGCAATTCTGTATAGCCTTTGATGGATGTCATCGGGTTCTTCAGCTCATGGGCCACAAACGAAACGAAATCGCTCTTGGCTACATTCGCACGCTGGACCTCATCGTACAGTTGCGCATTGGAAATGGCAATGGCAGCGTTATCGCTCAAGCGATTCAAAAAAGCAAGGTTGCGCTGCGAGTCAGTGGTGCTTTCGAGCAGGATCAATCCGGTAACGGTGGCTTCACGGCGGATCGGAATGATGATCTGCGTATGAGCCAAAGGCAGAATACCTTTGGAGCCGCTCCCAAGAAGCGAAATCTGGCTCGACTGCCCTGTCTGGATGGTGGAGAGCACACCCGGCAATTGAGCTGACAGACTCATCACGGTATTCTCAGCCAGGATATCCTCATAGCCCTGCTGCACCATGATGTGCATCTTGTCTTCATCCAACATGCCGATCAGGCCCGCTTCTGCACTGGACTGACGGATGGCCCACTCGAGAGTGATACGCATGGCGCGGTCCACTTCGAGGCTGGCATTCAACTCACGGACAATGCGACCCATGACCTGAAGTTCTTCCACACTCTTGGCCAGCTCCTGATCGGTGAGGGCGAGCAGGCGGGCATTCTCGATCGCGACTGCCGCCTGACCGGCAAAAGCAGTGAGCAGGTTCTGATCATCTGCCACAAAGGGAAGACCATCGCGTCGGTTGATGACTTCAATAACGCCAAGGACGCGGTCCTTGATCTGCATGGGCACGGCAAGAAGTGAACGGGAGGTAAAGCCGGTTTGTTTATCGACTTCTTCGAATTTCGAGGCCGAACGCTGACCATCATTCTCGATCACCGGGGCACGCGTCTGCACTGCGCGGCCGACGATGCCGGTTCCGGCGGGTAGACGCTTGCCAAGCAGGTTCGTTGTCACAGGTCCGGCTGTGACGCGGAAGATCAGGTCGCCGGTCTGTTCATCCATCAGGAACAGGGTCCCGGCTTCGCAGTTCAAAATGTTCACCGCGTTCTCCAGGATGTTACGAAGAAGAGGTTCCTGCTCGAGCGTGGAGGTAAGTTGACGTGTGATCTCGTTCAACGTAGACAGTTGATAGGCGCGCTGCTGTGTCTCTTGAAGCAGGCGGGCTTTGACGATGGCGCCCACGGTCTGGTCTGCAATGGCCTGCAACAGGTCAAGCTGTGCGCGGGTGTATGTTACAGTGGCATCGCGGCTGCCCACGCTCAAAGCGCCCATGGTCTCAGAGCCGGAGTTGAGCGGAACACCCATCCAGGCATACACACCTGTTGCCGAAGGCGTGATGTTACGTGACTGACATTCACGGAGATAATCCTGTGTAAGGATCGGGCGTCCCTTGCGAATGATCTCCTGTCCAAGCCCGAGGCTGTTCGGAAGAGGCTGATTCTCGCGTTGGGTGATGCGTTCATTATCATCCACGCGGAAGCCGTAATAAAAATAGTTGGCAGCCTTGTTATAAAGCGTAATGTGGAACAATGAGGATGGAATGATCTGGGTTGTTTGAGCAAAGATCAGTTCCAACACATCATCAAACGTAAGTGTGACGTTTACGCCCTGCGACACACGCGTCAAGGCATTCATTTCCTGGACACGGCGCTCGAGGTCTACGACGGTCTGCACCCGTGCGATGGCCACCGAGGATTGATCGGCGAGATTGTCGAGGAAATCCAGGTCCTGTGGGGCATAGACACGTCCCGAAAGTGGACTCCCCAATGCCAGCCAGCCGACAGGACGATCTTCACCGGGTAACGCTACAAATAACCGTGCACCCAATAACGATAGACGGGCTTCATCCCCTCTCAACAAGGCAGGCGGATTGATCGTATCCAGATACAGCGGAATATTTTCCTTCTGAAAGTATTGCACCAGCGGGCTACTAGATGAGAAGCGGATATCGCTGGTAGCACGGCCGTCACCATTGGCCAGAGCCGCATACTGATCATTCAGCGAATCATAGGTATAGATATGAAGTCGCTCCGGGACGAGACTGCTGGCGATCTGCTCACGCAGTACACGACCGATGGTGTTCAGGTCGAGTGCGTTGGTCAGTTCATGGCTGAAAGCTCGCAGACGCTCTTCTGTAGCACGCTGACCACGGAAGAAAATACTGTCCACCCAGGATTGCAATCGCGTACGGGCCGGATCAAGAAAGACAGCGATCAGGAATACTAGTCCAGCGATCAGGAAAGGATTATTGGCTGAGACAAAGTTCGAGAAGATCGAACCCAGCCCGCTCACGAACAAACCATACGCCGCCACGACAAAAATCGTCAGAATGGAATACACCATTCCCTGACGCAGCCAATAATCGGTGCGTAGGAGGCGGAATCGCAGAATCACATATCCATTGGCGAGGGGAAAGGCGATCAGCGGGACAAAGAGATAGGGATTGAATGCAGGCGTCTCTGTGGATGGATCAAGCAACCGTCTGATCGAGGAGTACAGCAACCAGGAAACGGCTGGTCCAAATGCGACCAATGCCCCTGTCAAAATGGTGCGTGCCTGGCTTTTCACCACCGGTGAGAGGGAAAAGAAGGCACGATATCCCAGGGCACCAAAATAAAAGAGACCTGAAACACCTGCAAAAACATAAATGAGGCGCCACGCCAAGAAGTATGCAGTGGGGTTCGAAAAATCGTACAGTTTTAAATACGCATTAATCGTCAGGGCAAAACCGGCAAAAAAACCGATCCAGCGCAGGTATGGCCGACCGAAGACAAAACGAGCCTCCTGTGGAAAACTGAGCGCCAATGTGATCAAGGCTCCGCCACACATGGCAAGGGACAACGTCCAGACCATTGTGAAATGGTGGGATGTGTACAGGTCGAACAAGCTGCCGATAACAATGGCCAGGGATGTGGTCATCACCGAAAACGCGCGCCCGGCTGTTTCAGTGCGGCGCAGCCCAAAGATCCACCAGCTGATAACGAGGAATATCAGGCTAAGAAGTGCAGGCAGAGCAAAATAGGAGAACTGGTCTGCGCTGGGGAATGGCTCGAGAGTGATATCGGCTTTCTTTAATTCCCCACTTTTTAGCGTGCGCATCTCCACGGTTACCGTTTGCCCGACCTTCATTGTTCCCAATGCTTCGCGTAGATCGGCTGAATTGGAGATGGGGTGTCCATCCACAGATACAAGCTGGTCACCCAGTTCGAATCCCGCCGCATAGAGAGCCCACTGTTTCCCAGCTTCTCGCGTATCCGATCCGTTCAGGACAAGCGTCTGCTCGAAGAATCCCCCAAGAAAAGGATTCTTCAGCCACTGATAGGAAAAATACAGGGATAGAACGAACACAACGAGCGCCAATACCTGGTACACAGTGACGACCGCTTGCGTGATCCTGTTGATGGATATGTTGAGACGGTTGGGTGAATCCATAATATGTAGGGAATATCCCGAACGAGAAACAGTTTTGAGAATTTTACTCCACAACCTCCCTGTACAACTATGGTACTTTCATAACAAAGCAGTAAGGATAAAAAACGTCCCGAAGGGTTAAACCCTTCGGGACGCGCGTTTCCGTTCACTAAATGTCCAGGTTGCGGACTGCCTTCGCATGGGTCTGGATGAACTTGCGGCGGGGGTCCACTGCGTCGCCCATCAGCATGTCGAACGTGCGGTCAGACTCAGCCGCATCTTCCACCGTGACGAGGAGCAGAGTCCGATTCTCGGGGTTCATCGTCGTCTCCCAAAGCTGGGTGGGGTTCATTTCACCAAGACCCTTATAACGCTGGAGATTGGCCTTATCCCCGATCTCCTTGACCATCTTATCCTTTTCCTTGTCGGAATAGGCATATTTGACTTGATTCTTATATGCTACACGGTAGAGCGGCGGCTGCGCAATATACAGGTGACCGTCTTCTATTAATTGCGGCATATAGCGGAAGAAGAATGTCAACAACAAGGTGCGGATGTGGCTGCCGTCCACATCGGCGTCGGTCATGATGATGACCCGTCCATAACGCAGCCCTTCGAGGTCAAAGTTATCGCCGATGCCGGTACCAAGAGCCGAGATCAGCGCCTTGATTTCGTTGCTGGAAAGGATCTTGTCGAGGCGGGCGCGCTCGGTGTTCATGATCTTACCGCGCAAAGGCAGGATGGCCTGAAAGTGGCGGTCACGTCCCTGCTTGGCCGAGCCACCTGCCGAGTCACCTTCTACAATGTAAAGCTCGGTCTTGGATGAGTCACGTTCGGAGCAATCTGCCAACTTGCCGGGCAGGGTCAACGACTCGAGCGCCGACTTGCGGATCACGAGGTCGCGCGCCTTGCGGGCTGCGTCACGCGCACGGGCAGAGGTCAAACACTTGGCGATGATCGCCTTGGCTGCCTGCGGGTTCTCATCGAGGAATGTACCGAATGCTTCACCCACCACCTGAGTGACGTACGTCTGCACTTCGGGGTTCATCAACTTGACCTTGGTCTGTGACTCGAACTGCGGCTCTGGGTGCTTGACCGAGACGATGGCCGTCAAACCTTCGCGGGTATCATCACCCGAGAAGTTCGGGTCGGCGTCCTTGAGCAGACCGTTCTTACGAGCGTAATCATTGATCACGCGGGTCAGGGAGGAACGCAAACCGGTCAGGTGTGTACCGCCATCGATCGTGTTGATCGTGTTGGCGAACGAGTAAACCGACTCTGTATAAGCATCGGTGTATTGAATAGCGGCTTCGATACCGATGGCTTCGATGTCTTTTTCCACATGGACAACCGCATGCAAATTCTCACGGTTGCGGTTCAGATAACGGACGAAGGAAGTGAGACCGCCTTCAAAGTGGAAGGTCATCTCGCGGTCGTTGCGTTCATCCACAAAACGGATGCGTACACCGCGCGTGACGAACGCCATTTCACGGAAGCGCTGTACGAGCGTGTCGAACTTGTAATCGATATCTTCTGTGAAGATCTGCTTGTCAAATCTAAAAGTCTGCTTGGTACCGGTCTCTTCCCTGGCAACCTTGCCGATCTGCTTGATGGCTCCCTGCGGCACACCGCGCTTATAGTTCTGCTGCCATTGTTTGCCATCGCGTTTCACTTCGGTGGTCATCCACTCAGAGAGGGCGTTGACAGCACTGACACCCACGCCGTGCAGACCGCCAGACACTTTATATCCGCCGCCGCCGAATTTACCACCCGCGCCGATCACGGTCATGACCACGTCAAGGGTTTCCATCGGTTTACCGTTGGCATCTTTCTTGGTCGGGTGCGGACCCACAGGGATACCGCGTCCATTATCTTCGATGGTCACACTGCTGTCTTCATGAATGGTGATATTGATCTCTGTACAAACGCCAGCCAGCGCTTCATCGATGGCATTATCTACGACTTCATACACAAGGTGGTGCAGCGCTTTGATATCCGTACCGCCCACGTACATACCCGGGCGCTTGCGGACATGCTCGATCCCTTCCAGTGCCTGGATCGAACTGACATCATAATTAACGGTAGTCTCTTTTTCTTTCGTAGCCACAAAAACCTCCAAAGTTCTCCATTCTCAAATGGAGTATAAAGTGATTACACCTGCCGGGCAGGAGCGCTGTTTTTCTGTTGCAGATTTTCGAACACCAGCTGCAGCCAGGCGTTCATATCACGGTAATACACAAAACTGGCAGCCAGCAACGCGGTTGTGATGAACGCATGCCCGGCGATGCCGATTCCCAACATCCAGGAGTTGCTCGATGGAACACTCCACAAGTAGTTCAGCCCCGTTGACAGAAGAAAGACGCTGAACACGAACATCCCACTTGTTGGGAGGGTGAAGCGGGCCATTCGCAGACTTGTATAAATGGAAGAGAACGCGTTCTGTCTGCGGATGAAAATCCCGTGAGGGGTGAAGTACAACGGCACGATCAACCAGAACGAAAATATCAGGATTAGAAATGCAGCGCCACTCGCGACCGCTGGACTGATCAGTGTAAGCAATGTCAACAACAACATGATCGGGATGGACACTGCGATCAATGCAAACAACCAGATCAGTGAAAGAAGGAAGGTCTGCAAGATCGCGCGCATCGGATCGATCCCCGCTTCGCCTCCACCCAAAACGATTCCCGATACCCAGCGGAAGTACAAGCCTCCGGCCACCCAACCTACCGCGATCAACAGGAACATGCAACCGATCAACAACCATCCAGACGAGATCTGCACAATGTTCTGCCCACCCAGCGGGGAATCCACAGGCATGATCTTGGATATCAAGCTGGAGATGCCAATTGGGAATGTCTGTAACCGCGTAACCAGGCTGGCCAGATTGAACCGCGCCAGTGCTTCATTAAAGATCTTCTGGATTTCGGTTAGCCGACTCGCATCCTCTGTGGAAGCAAGCCCGAGACGTGCCTGCTCAAAGACCAGGGCATAGACAGGGTTCAACAACTTATCCACGCTAAGACGCGGACCCAGCCATAGGAAAACATCCAATACCAGCGGCATAAGGATCAACGCGACGTGATTCGCAACAACGTCAAACCCCGCCCGTAATGCATTGATTACACCGGGCGGAGGTGGGAGCGATTCCAGCTTTTGTACGTCCATAACCAATTGATTCTACCATACCGACCGCACCTGAACTCCCTCCTTAAGACGGTTATACGCTGATTTTTCGTACTTTCAGGCGGGTTTTGTCACGGTCTTTATATAAGGTACAATGCGGTTATGAATGAGCAGAGATACCTGCCCGATTCCAACCGCGTGGGTGTACTCACGTCCACCATATTGCTGGCATTTGCCATCACCCGCCTGATCCGATCCCCTGAATTCAACCTGGAGTTCCAGTTACCGGGCTTTTTCCTGTCCCTGCCTTTGAATCTGAACACGGCCATGAGCATCATTACTGCTGGGCTTACCGCCACAGGCATGGACTGGTTGTTGCGAGGTCATCCCGCACTGAATGGGCGCGCCACTTTTCAATGGTGGATCCTTCCCACATTGACCACCTTCGTTATCGGCGTCCCGCTTTCCATTTTGCCGGATGGCAGCGCGTGGTGGGTGGGGTTCGCCATTGGTGGAGTTCTCCTTTTCTTCGTTTTTCTTGCCGAATATCTCGTGGTGGATGCCGATTCCCCATACTACGCTGCATCCATGGCCGGGTTGATCGCTGTTTCATATACGCTCTTTTTCATTCTGGCTGTGGCAATGCGCTATAGCGAAGTGCGTTTGTTCCTGTTGATCCCTGCATTATTCCTTGCAGCTTCGCTCGCCAGTCTGCGCATTCTACATCTGCGCTTTAGCGGGCGCTGGGAATACGCCTGGGGGCTTGGCATTGCGCTAGTGAGCATCCAGATCGCAGCGGGGCTGCACTACTGGCCGCTATCCCCCATTCAATTTGGATTGATGCTGGTCGGTCCGCTTTATGCGCTTACCAATTTCGCTTCGAACCTTGGTGAGGACCAGCCTGTCCAACGTGCCGTTCTGGAGCCGGCCGTGGCTGCCGCGCTGTGTTGGGGATTGGCTATTTTCATCCGCTAAGATGCTCTCCCAACTCGTCATTGGCCGATCTCACTGGGATGAAATGCTCAAGCATGTGGATGCTCACGCGCCGCTCGAAGCCTGCGGGTTGTTAGCCGGGAGGAATGACCGGGTGGAGAAAGTGTTTCTCGTGCACAACCAGGCTCAAAGTCCCGTGCGATTCGTGATGGATCCCTATGAACAGCTGGGCGCGTTCGAGCTCATCGACTCGCAGGGGCTGGATCTGGTCGGCATCTTCCACTCGCATCCTGCCGGACCGGAAACTGCCTCCGTGACCGATATTGCCGAGACGGCGTATGAGGCGGTTAGCGTGATCTGGTCGCGTACAGTGGAAGGATGGAGCGCTCGCGGCTTCTGGCTGGCCCGTGGACAGGCCATTAATATCCCATTAGTATTAAGCGACGAATGAAACCATCTTGAGTTCGATGTGTTTTCATTAATACATCACCTCAGAGGAGAAACGTTATGCAGATTCTGATCGGGCTTGGAACTGTGATCGCTGGATATCTTATTGGTTCCATTCCCTTTGGCTTGTTGATCGTCAAGATCAAGACCGGCAAGGATATTCGACAGGTGGAAAGCGGACGAACCGGCGGCACAAATGCAGTACGAGCCGCAGGCTTTGGAGCAGGTCTGTTGACTGCCATTCTGGATATCTTAAAAGGCACCGCATCGGTCTGGATCGCACAAGGACTTCTTCCTGATGTACATCTCTTCCACGTTCTTGCCCCTATTGGAGCCATTCTTGGGCACAACTATTCGTTGTTCCTGATCGACCGCGATGCAAACGGAAAACTCCGCTTTCATGGGGGAGCCGGTGGAGCGCCTGCTCTGGGCGGAGCGGTTGGATTGTGGCCGTGGATGTTCCCCATCGTTTTTGGCGCTGGAGCGCTGGTATGGTTCACGCTGGGTATCGCTTCAGTAACGACGATGGCCATCGGCTTGATCGTGATCATCGTATTTGCCATACGCATTGCACTTGGTCTTCAGCAATCTGTCGACGTTTGGTACGGTATCATTGCCGAGTTGCTGCTGCTGTGGGCCCTGCGCCCCAACATCAAAAAGTTGTTTGCCGGACAGGAACGGGTGGTAAAGTTCAGTTTGAATGGCTGGCTGAGGGCGCGCAAAGAAGCTGCATCTCACAAGTAAACGCGGTTTAGAGCAGGAATAAATTATCCCCCCGCATCAGTGCGGGGAGTTTGTTTTTCAGCAGCACCTGTACACCCAACCATTGAGCCATAGGATGACTTCAGGTTCCAAGATAAGATAATGGGAAGACCATTCATCGGAGACTACAATGAAAAATGGTATCTGTCCCAAATGCGGTTCAAATGAAGTGCTAGGCAACTTGCGTATCCGAGGGGGAGATGGTCATCCTCCTTTTGTAGATGTCCATGAGCCCGAACCTGAGAAACGTCCCTTCGTGTGGGTACCCAAATTCGAACAGAGCCAATTCAAAGCCTATATCTGCGGGGCATGTGGATATACCGAGTTCTATGCTGAGAAGTACGCAGCACTGAACGAGGGCCGCAAAAAGGGGTACACAAGTTCGTAAGTTGAAATAGGCTCATTTTCCCCTATAATATATCCAGGCATTTAAAGCGGAGGGCAATATGAAGGATTTCGACTCGTTAAACCTGTTCTTTCAGGTTGACCTGTTAACGGGGTGCAACAATCTGGTCAGTTTCTCCAAATCGCTCAAGGATAACTTCAAGAACACAGAGTTCGCGCCTGCATCTCTGATCGTGGTCGATGTGCATCAGTTACGCAACATCAACCGCACAAAGGGCTTTGAATACGGGGATAGTCTCTTGCGCTGGGTGGGCATTGCCATTAAGGATGTGACCGATGCCATCGTCTACCGCATCTCTGGAGACAACTTCGCCGCCATGTTGATCGGCGACACTCATGAAATGCATCAAGACGCCGCTCATAAGCTGTTCGACCGTTTGAACAGCGAAGCGCATCAACTTGGGTTGGAACCTCCAGTTGCGCGTTTGGCATTGATCCACTTCCCGGAGGGACAACCGATCAATCCATCTGTGATGTGGAGAAACATCAATGAAAAGCTCGAGGAAACAGATGGAGAGCATCCCTTCCGGGTCTCTAACGCAAACACATCTGAAGAAGACACAACAACGCTCCACGCCATTGGGCTCATGGCCAAGCGGATCGAGACACTGGGAGGTACGCTTCAATACACGTTCCGTCTTGCCTATACAGATCCTGTCAGCCAGGCACCCAACATGTTGGCCATCCAGCGTAAGCTTGATTTTTCGCTTACTCAGGCCATGCTCGAACAAACTCCACTTTGCCTGTGCCTGATCGATGGCGATGACCTCAAGAAATATAATAACCAGAGCTATGAGGCAGGCGATGATGTGATCCGCAAGATCGGCACAACCTTAAGCAAGGCCTTGCGCCCCGACGATTTTCTGGGTCGCTGGCGAATGGGCGACGAGTTTATCGTCATCCTGCCTGCTACGAACGCAGAACAAGCCATCCACGTCGCGGAACGATTGCGGACGTCTGTGGAATATGCATCAAGCGATTGGCTGTACCCCACATCCGTGTCGATCGGCATCTCCTATTATCCAAAACACGGGAACAATGCCAATGAACTTCTGGATGCGGCCGAGGTGGCGTTAAAAATTTCGAAGGCAAATGGAAAAAACTGTGTGGCTGTCGCACCGTAAGGACAGCAGTAAAATATTGCTCCACGGGCGGCTGAATTTTTGACTTGACAGAAACGGTAAGAAACGTAAAATAGCCGCCATCATGAAACCGATGAAACATTTCAACCATTGCTTGTGTCTGTGGCGGGGTTCGTAACCACCGCCTGAGGATCATCGCTTTCGAGCAGTCAACGACTTAGGACAGTGGAACGCTCCCCGCGCACAAAACCGATTGTGCAGGATGGTTCGCTGTCCTTTTGTTTTTGGTTGACTGCTTTTGATTTAACTACTTTAGAACTGCAGAAAAGGAAACCATTATGTCGTACATACACCCTGAATACCTTGTCGATACCGAGTGGGTCGCCGCTCATTTGGATGACCCGACCGTCCGCATCATCGAATCGGATGAGGACCCATTGCTCTACGCGATCGGGCACATCCCCGGCGCCGTCCAGGTGGATTGGTTCAGCACATTGCAACACCCGCTGCGCCGCGACTTTCTGACGAAGGAGCAGTTCGAAGAGGTTGCATCCAAACTTGGAATTACCAACGATACAACCGTTGTGTTCTATGGTGACAAATCCAATTGGTTCGCCTGCTATGCGTTGTGGTTGTTCCAGTATTACGGACACCAGAATGTCCGGATCATGAACGGTGGGCGCCTGAAATGGGAGAAGGAGAACCGCCCACTCGTGAAGGACGTTCCCACATACCCGGCAACAACCTATCATGCGAAAGAAGCGGACAAATCCATCCGCGCCTTCCGTGATGAGGTCTTGAAACAGTCTAGTGCGAAGAAGCCGCTGGTGGATGTCCGCTCCCCGAAGGAATATTCCGGCGAGTTGATCTCCATGCCAAATTATCCTCAAGAGGGTGCAACACGCGGCGGTCATATCCCCGGAGCGGTTAGCATCCCATGGGCACAGGCCGTCAACGAAGCCGATAGCACGTTCAAAACCCCCGAAGAGCTACGCGCATTATATGAAGGAAAAGGCATCAAATCAGGTGAGCAGGTCATCGCCTACTGCCGTATTGGAGAGCGTTCTTCGTTGACCTGGTTCGTGTTGAAATATCTGCTTGGGTATCCCAATGTCAAGAACTACGATGGTTCCTGGACAGAATGGGGCAACCTCGTGGATGCACCGATCGAAAAATAAATGATTGTTGTAGGGGCGGGGTGACCCGCCCCTACACGAGGAATTATGCCCTTACCTTCCAAACTTCAAGAAATTGTCGATGATTTCGCCAGCATGACACGCGAAGAAAAGCTCGAGACGTTGATCGGTTTCGCCGAGACCATGCCACCGTTACCTGAACGCTTTCGGGAAGCACGCAACAACATGGAAGCGGTGCCCGAATGCATGACCCCGGTCTTCCTCACAGCTGAGAGAGACGAAAATCGCGGGATCGTGTTTTATCTGGATATTCCGCCTCAATCTCCCACCGTGCGCGGGTTAGCATCCATTCTTACGAACGGACTGAACGGCTCAACCCTGGAAGAGATCATCTCCGTTCCGGCAGATTTCTATTTGCCCATGAAGTTAGATGAAGCCGTCAGCCAGCAGAGGCTCAACGGTTTTATAGGCGTGCTGGCGCACATGAAGCAGGTAGCGGTCAGGGTAGGGGCGGGATAATTCCGCTTTGACCTTTTTTATAGCAATTGATAGTCTCATTGTAGATTCTGACAGCGCCAGAGTCCTATTCTTGGGGAAATCGAAGGAGGCGCTGTCATGAAAACCATTTCCATTTTTCTTGCGTTGATCAATTCCCTTCTGGCAGGGTTGCTGATTACTTTCCTTATCACCAGCCCGAATTTTCGACTCTCGCCTACATTGTGGTCGGTGGTCCGCATCCTGGTCGCCATATCAGTGATCGCAATCGGGTTGTTGACATGGATACATGCCATCGGGTTTGTTCATCCCGGGTTGTTGGCCGTCAGCAGCCTGTTCTTGGTTGCGGTGGGTGCTGCCACCGTTGTTTGGACATTTCATCGCGCTCAAATGAGCGGCGACATGGAATATCACATGGTCATCTATGGCGGAAGTCTGTTCGTACAGGGCTTCACCTTGTTGTTCGGTCTCTCACAGGAACGAGAAGTGGAGACAGCCACATAAAGGGATGACCACAAAAAATATCCTATTGGTTGTCATCCTTCCAAATTTCCCAACGAACACTTGGACTTGCAATCAAATCATTATGCAAGTCCACTTTTCTTTTATATCAATCTGGTTATAATATTTATGGCTTATTAGTCCTGTGGGTTACAAGTATCAACTAAGCTGCGCTTACAAAGATTCAACAGTGTATGATGGAACATGCTCATTCTAATGAGTGCGGGGTTTGTCTGATACAAGTTCCTTTGCCTGTTCGCAATAGGTTCGCAACAAATCTGCTTCCATTAGTAACAAGGAATGTGACAAAATGGACTCTGTGGGACAACAAATTCTCTTTCCCGAATGGCTGCGATCAGAAATGGATAAACGCGGTTGGTCACAGTCTGATCTGGCACGTACTGCCGAGCTTAACCGGGCAGTGATCAACAAACTTCTCAATGGGAAAAGTCAGCCCCAGCCAGCAACGTTGGAAGCGATCTCACGGGCGTTGAAACTCCCCTTGGAAATGGTCTACCGTACTGCAGGGCTGCTCCCGGCGAAGGTTGAGAACGATACAGCAGCAGAAGAGGCGCTCTACCTCTTCAAAAGCATTCAAAGTACCCAACGACGCGCCACCGCTATTACCCTGCTCAAAGCACTCATCACGGAAGAGGAAGATGAACTCAAAGCCAATCATGGAAAGCGCTGATTTTTCCAACCTCGATTAACGATCGGTTTTTAGTACAATCGAGGGGTGAAATATAAAAATTTACTTCTTTTCACTGTATTCATCTTAACGATCCTTGCCTGTAGTTTTTCAGGCGGAGGACAAGCCGCTTCGCCCTCACCGACGGTTACCAGTCCCGCGACCAACATCCCCTTCACCGAGACATTCACCGTCCCGGCCCCCACTGAAACAGTACCGCCGTCGCCAACATTCACGCCTCTCCCAACAGAGACGCTGACACCCCATCCCGTTGTCGAAAGTCTCAAAGCCAAAGTTATCGCTGATCTGTTAAGTTGTCGCTACGGCCCGGGCGCAGAATATCTTTATCTCTATGCCTTGAAGTCCGGTGCCAATATTAAGCTCATCGGTCGCACAGATGCCAACAACTGGGTCTGGGTGGATGGACAGAACAAGTGCTGGGTCCATGTCAAATACCTGGAAGTGTCTGGCGATTGGAAAATGCTTCCCATTGTCTATCCCGGCATCGCAGACAACCTTCCTGACTCGCCATATTACCCTGGCCCGAGTTGGGCGAATGCCAAACGGGATGGGAACAACGTTCAGGTGGATTGGGAACCGGTACCCATCAGCCCGGGAAAGTATGAAGATGAGAATATGCACCAGTATCTCGTTGAAGTCTGGCGCTGCGAAAAGGGACAGATCATCTTTGAAACGCTTGGCACAAACATACCGTTCATCACTGTTAAAAACGACGAACCAGGATGCAATGTGCCGTCACACGCAAAAGTTTACGTGCAGGAAAAACATGGCTACGGCGGACCCGTTGAGGTTCCCTGGCCCCAGCCAACGCCACAACAGTAGAAAGATTTTGTCTAATGACATCCACATCAACACCAGCAACGAAGACACACGCATACATCACAACTGCCGCCTATTATCTTTCCTTCATCATTCTCGGACTCACCACCGCTGCGAATGGACCCAGCCTGCCCAAGCTGGCAGAACACACATCCAGCGGACTCGAACGTATCAGCCTGATCTTTGTATTCAGTTCTTTCGGATATTTAGTGGGTTCGTTCTTCGGTGGGCGCGCCTATGATCGTTT
Source organism: uncultured Anaerolinea sp. (assembly GCA_964555335.1). Taxonomy (GTDB): domain Bacteria; phylum Chloroflexota; class Anaerolineae; order Anaerolineales; family Villigracilaceae; genus Defluviilinea. The sequence goes on along the minus strand of CAZKSG010000028.1, from coordinate 2,078 downwards.
CTCCAGTCACAAATTGATGTCAATGACAGTTGCCATGGTAGGTATCGCTTGCGTATTGATTCCCGTAGCAAAGTCATTACCTTTCCTATTGTTTGCCATGTTCCTCAGCGGGCTTGCAGCCGGCATCCTCGATGTGGGATGCAATACGTTGCTGATATGGACACACGGTGAGAAAGCCGGCCCATTCTTGAATGGACTGCATTTCTTCTTCGGTGTCGGTTCACTGGTTGCGCCACTTTTGCTGGCACAAGTTTTGTTGAAAACAAATGACATCCATTGGATGTTTTGGATCTTTGCCATTCTTTCCCTACCGGTCGCTGTTTGGTTCTGGTTTCTGGAAGAACCCAACCATGCTGTGACCAAAGAAGAACGGAGCAATGTAGACTTCCCTGTGCTACCCGTTGTGTTGGTTTTGATCCTGTTCATTTTATATGTTGGGCTTGAACTCGGCTTCGGTAACTGGATCTACACGTACGCACTCACGCTTAAGCTGGAAACGGAAATCACTGCCGCGTATCTAACATCCACGTTCTGGGGATCGTTCACGTTGGGTAGGTTGATCGGCGTATGGGTTTCGACAAGACTCCGTCCGGTAACGATCCTGTTCATGGATATCATCGGTTGTGCCATTAGCACTGTCATCATCATGCTTTGGAAAGACTCGAACACTGCATTGTGGATCGGTACCTTTGGGCTGGGACTTTCGATGGCATCCATGTTCCCAACGTTTATCCTGCTGGCTGGCGAACGGATGCAAATCACCGGCACGATCACGGGTTGGTTCCTGGTCGGCTCGGGCGCGGGGAGCATGTTCCTGCCCTGGTTCATCGGACAGATCTTCGCCTTCACGGGTGCCCGGGCAATGACGACTGTCTTGCTGGTGGATATCGTTTTGACCGTTCTAGTCCTTTCTATATTTATTCTTGGTCAAAGATCCCCTGAGCCGGAACCGATTTAATAAAATCAAGGCAAACATTGAAATTACCCGCCAGATGGCGGGTAATTTGCTTAATTTTCTTAATTCGGAAATAAATTTTCAAAAACAAACTATTGACATTTCTAAAAATTAGTTGTAATATATGAAAAATAATTCAACACAAACTCTCTTTTCTTGATATTCGCTTTAAAAAGGAGATTGCCATGTCTGAAATTGCTATCCAAGCCAACCAACTGGTCAAGAAATTCCCTGCCCGCCCTGGGACTGGGGATAAGCCCGTCGAAGGCGGATTAGCCCCAAAGTCCAGCAAGAAGCGCTGGCAGTTCTGGAAGAAAGAGCCGAAAGCCCTGTTCACCGCCGTTAACGGCGTCGATTTGCAAATCCAACGCGGCGAGATCTTCGGACTACTTGGTCCGAACGGCGCTGGGAAATCCACCACCATCCGCATGTTATGTACGCTGCTCGAGCCCACAAGTGGCACGGCGACGGTCAATGGTTTCGATGTTGTCAAGCAGGCGAACGAAGTGCGGCGTAACCTCGGCACGGTGCTGGCTGGCGAGCGCAGCATTTACTGGAAACTGACCGGGCGCGAGAACCTGGAATATTTCGCGGCGCTGTATCACATCCCGCAGGCGATCGCCAAGAAACGCATTGACGAGCTTCTCGAACGAATGGAGCTTAAGGAACGAGCTAACGAGCTGGTGGAAAAATATTCGACTGGGATGCGCCAACGCATTGCCATTTCCAAGGCCCTGCTCGCCCGACCGCCCATTCTCCTGCTGGATGAACCCACGCTCGGACTCGACCCTCAGGCAGCACGCAACTTACGGGAACTGATTGCTCAGCTCAAGCAGGATGGTCATACTATTTTGCTGACCACGCACTACATGGAAGAAGCAGATCAACTCTCTGACCGCATCGGCATCATCGACGCGGGCAAGGTCATTGCCCTCGATACCCCAGCAGGACTTAAGCATCGCATCGAACAAAAAGAAGTAATCAAACTTGAAGTGACTGGCTGGCATGACGATCTCGGCGACAAACTCAAGAGCATTTCCGGCATCGAGAACCTGATGACTCGCCGCCAGGGTGAAGCCGATCTGTGGGAAGTGAACATGCAGGCGCACAACAGCCGCACCGC
>CAZKSG010000027.1:0-33053 GCA_964555335.1 uncultured Anaerolinea sp. | reverse complement strand
TCTGAGCCCTTCGATACCGTTGAAAATACTTCTTTTTAAGAACATAGCGAAGTCTTTTGCAGGCTTCGCTATGTTCTTGATTCTGGTACTTCTCCCAATTCTGGGGTTTCCCGTTTGCAAGACTGGTCAACCTCCCCTATTGAAATAGGGGAAAACGCATCTAACGACCTCACTCGGATCTGCCTACAATAACATCATCGAAAGGGTGTTCGGCTCGAACCATCACTCCGAAAATATCACCTTACCCTTACAAGGAGAATGTATGAAAAAGATAATGTACATCGTTTCTCTGATTGTGCTTGCTTCCATGCTTCTTGCAGCGTGCGCGCCTGCCGCTACACCCACCGCTGCCTCTACGGAAGCTCCCACGGAAGTAGCCGCCACAGAACTCCCAACCGCAACCGAACCACCCATGCCTGCCTGGGAAGCTCCCAAAGGCGCGTTGGTTGCGTATCCTGCTGATGCCGCTCCTGTGCTCGACGGCGTGGCAAACGACGCAGCTTGGGCCAGTGCTCAGGAACTCGTCATCCCCGTTGCAGGCGGATACAACAACTTTGGCACCGATGCCAAACTCAAAGCAGTTTACAGCGGCGATACCGTCTATTTCGTGTTGACCTATGCCGACCCCACCGAATCCTGGTTCCGCTCCCCGTGGCAGAAACAGGAAGACGGCACCTGGAAGAAGGTTGTTGACCCGAACGACAAGGGCGGCGACAATAACACCGTCTACGAAGATAAGTTCGCCATGATCTGGTCGATCAACAACAGCATCAAGAATTTTGAAACCACCGGTTGTTTCGTGGCATGCCATGCTGGCGAGAACTCCGATAAGAAGCCCTACGGTAACAAGTACACTGCCTCCGAAGGTGAATTTGGCGACATCTGGCACTGGAAATCCGTCCGTATGGATGGTCAGATCGATGACCAATATTTGGACTCGACCCGCTACGATGCAGAAAAAGCTGTCGAAGCTGGACGCAAGAGTGACAAGAAAGACTCCGGTGGATATGCTGATAACTACGCCAGCATGCCTGATCCTGCCGACTCCACCAAGACGGTTCCCGACAAGACCAAGCCTGGCTACACCTCCCCCAGTGTTGACCTCACTACGGGTGCCCCCGGCTACATTCTCGATAGCGAAAAAGTCGCCCTCGACCAGGCTGCTCTCGATGCCATGCCCGTTGGTTCCTATCTGCCCGGCATTGTCAAATCTGCCATCGTCGGCGACCGCGGTGACATCTCTGCCGCCTGGAATTGGGAAAACGGCGTCTGGACCATCGAATTCAGCCGCAAGCTCACCACCGGTTCAGAAACCGATGTGCAGTTCTCAGATCTGACCGGCATGTACTACTTTGGTCTGGCGATCTTTGAGAATGCACAGGTTCGTCATGCCTTCCAGAACGGTTCCACCCCCTTCGTCTTCATGCCGAAGCCATAAATAGAAAATCCTTTCAGATGTTCAACACTCGGAGCTGGGCAGTTCCGGGTGTTGGCTTTTTAATAACGTGCCATACGTGTTCTGAGGTGAATATTTTCCCCCGATCAAAGCATGCCACTATTCCTTGCCCATCCGTTCAAAGAGGTGATGTTCGTATGCATAAGCGGCAAGTTCAATTCGGTTGGAGAGGTGCAATTTTTCGAACATGTTGCTGACGTAATTGCCCACGGTCTTCTCACTGAGATTCAGCAATGACCCGATCTCAGCGTTCGTTTTGCCTTTTGCAAGATGTACCAGCACGTCCATTTCGCGGTCTGAGAGATCGCGAAAGGCATCTTCTTCTGCTTTCCTTTCCGCTTCACGAACACGTGAAAGTAACCGTGCCGTGGTGGATGGATCCAACAGGGCTTCTCCCCGTGCGGCCGCGCGAATGGCTCTCAACAGTTCCTCGTTGCCCACCTGTTTCAGTACATATCCCATGGCGCCTGCGCGAATGGCACGAACGATCAACCCATCATCGGCAAAGGAAGTAAGCATGACCACTTTGGCGCCGGGCACCGTTCGTGTTACCTGTGCAGTCGCTTCAATGCCGCCTTCTCCGGGCAGGCGAATATCCATTAATATGACATCAGGTTTGAGCGCTTGAGCTGCTTTGACAGCCTCTGTGGCAGTGCTGGCTTCACCAATGACTTCCATATCTGGCTGATCGTTGAGAAGCGTCATCAACCCCAGCCGTACGATATCATGATCATCTACAAGAAGGATGCGCGTTTTGCTCACTTCTGTTCTCCAGGTGAATGGCTGCTATGCATTACTGATCGACCCAGGGCAGGGTGAGTGTTACGATGGTGCCCTTATTGTTGACAAAGGACAGGTCTCCATTGAGCAGACGTGCCCGGTCGCGCATGTTCCGTAGGCCGTATCCCGCTTTGGGGCTGGGTGGAATGCCAACCCCATCGTCCTTGATCTGAATTTGAAGCTGCGACCCAAGATTGTGAGTCTCGATTTCTACATTTTTGGCCTGCGCATGACGGACAATGTTGGCCAGTGCTTCATTGACGATCGCATATACATGGTTGGCGCGGATGGGAGATAGTTCCCTGTTCTTCAGCGATTCTGTGCGTAGCCTGATCTGAACCATGGACGTATAGTGGGGGTTCTCCGCCATCTGTTGCAAAAGGACAGTCAACGATTCGGCATGGGTTGGCGCATTTTCATGAAGTTCTGAAAGGTTGCGGCGCAAATCGACAATGGCATCGTTGAGCACCAGGACCGATTTTGCCAGGCGTCCTCCCATCTCGCTGTTGGGCTCTGCCAGTCGTGATGCAGATTCGACCAGCAGGCCAGCTGTGTACACCTTTTGAATGGCTCCATCATGTAGTTCGCGGGCCAATCGCTCGCGCTCCGCGGTGATGATCTGGTGTTGTTCCAGTTCTTCGATACGTCGTTCAGTCTCTACATTGAAAATTTCAAGGGCGCGGATAAGGGCAACCACGATGACCAGCCCGGTAACGGAACGGAATACCAACGGTGGAATGCCAACCAGATCAGTGAACACCACACGGTTGAGTACATTCCCGGGGAAGAAATCGACCGGCGGCGGAATGAGCCCGGCTAATAGGGCATATATCCCAAGTGAAATACCCGCCACCTGCAAGGTAAAGACGATCTGGGGCACATTTAACGGTTTGATGCGGGTCATGGTGTGACGTCGTAATCCATAAGCTGCCAGGAGCCCGGCCGGTAAACCGATAAAGTAACGCGCCAACGCATTGCCTGAATTTCGCCAGGTGATTTCATCGGCAATGGATGACGGTAGTACGATGAAGGTGGTTATAAACCAACCCATGAACAGAAGCAGGGGCAGCCAGCGCAGCAGGCTTGCGCGTAGGTCTGTGAAAAGCAGTGCCAGCCCAAACTCGAACAGGAAGATGAATGAAACCGCCAATAGAATGAGATGCAGGGTATTCAGAATCTGCATTGCCGTATGGCTCAAGTACTCTGCCTGAATGGGAATGAACAGATCGCCCCACTCATGAAAACCGTGTGCAATGCCAAAGGCTGCCAGCCAGCGGAGGCTTCGAGCAAAATCAAGCCTTGAGTTTTGCCGGGTCTGCAGAAGAATGGCAATTCCGAGAATAAAGAAGACCAGCCCGTACATAAAATAGAATAGGGGTCGATTTAATTTAAAGAAATCGGCTGGTGTAATCATATTGGGCAGAATTGTAGCATGGATGATATCTACAGCCTGTAGTGGTTTTACCTGCGGCATGGATTGCACTCTCCACAACGCCTTCCAGCCCTGTCACGTTGGCGTATAGGCTTGGCAGACAAAAACATCAAGAAGTTTTTGAAAAAATATAGTGAAGTGTTGGGGAAAACATAGTGAAGTCCTTTAAAACACATAGTGAAGTGTTTGCAAACACTTCACTATGTGTTTTGTATTTAGGAAATGTTTTTTGGGTTGCTCGCACTGTCATGTTCCCTCGACCATGTCATCCTCCCGGCAATGCCATCCTCCCGAAGGGACACCGCTTCGGGACGGTGTGAGCGAAGCGGGCGTTGGTTGCCCTGCAAAGCGAAGGATCACTACTCAAACGTCCGAGATCCTCACCGCACTGCACCAAACAAAGTGCGGTGCAAGTGTCGGTCGCCAAGAGCGCTCCCTCACAATCTCCCGGCAATGTCATCCTGAACGAAGTGAAGGGTCACTACTGCGATGTCAGAGATCCTCACCGCACTGCACCAAACAGAGTGCGGTGCAAGTGTCGGTCGAGAAGTGCGCTCCCTCAGGAGGACATGATTAGTGGGGGTGGTTATTGTAGTGATGTCATCCTGAGCGAAGCGGGCGTTGGTTGCCCTGCAAAGCGAAGGATCTCTACTGTGACATCCGAGATCCTTCACTCCCTTCGGTCGTTCACACCGTCCAAAGCGGTGTCCTTTGGAGGATGACAGGCCATGCAGCGATGTTGCCATTGCCATACTTCGTAACGGCTTCACGATTTTTCGGTATCTCTTCTCCATGCGCCTGACCTGATGCATCGTAGTGGCGTTATTAAAGTGCAAGAATTTCCCATTTGTTTTATGCTACACTGCGTAGTAGGTCTGAACCGGGAAGCTTTATTCTTCTTACGGAGGCAGGAATGAAATGGTTCACCAATCGCACAGCGATGCGCTACATCGTTTGGGGGATAGGTTTTGGAATAATTCTCCTTGCATTGGGCACAGGTCTTGAGTTTACGAGGCAGCACCTCCCCGTGCGCCTCTGGGCGTTTGCTTATGCTCACAAAGTGAATCCCCTCATGCTTATGCTCGACCTTGCCCCAGTGCTGTTTGGGTTTATAGGCGGATTGATCGGGTCACAACGCGACTTATTGGAAGTAATGAAACAAAGCAAGATGGAATGGGAATTGATTTTCAACTCCATCCCGGACCCTTTCCTGCTCACCGATGAACAGGGAAGGATCCTTCGATGTAATCGTGCCCTGGTGACCCCTCTCCATGCCAGCCTCGACCAGGTGATCGGACGCACAACCGGTGAGATCTTCGAGGCGACAAGCATGCCTCTCGACGAGACCATTCCCTCCTACCGCTGGTTGGGGCGGGAGTATGAAATCTCCAGCTTTCTGTTGCACGGTGATGGACAGGACAAAAAAAAGATCACCGTCATGCACGATATTACGGACCGTAAACAGGCACAGACTACACTGGAACAAACCAAAACAATGTTCCGTGCCTTGCTCGATCTCCTTCCAGACGCGGTGGTGGTGATCGACCCGACCGATCCAGACAATGCCTGGCCGATCCTGGACTGCAACGAAGCAGCCTGCCAAATGAACGGCTACCTGCGTGAAGAGCTTGTGGGTCAATCGGTTGATATTCTGAACGTAACGAAGGGCACCCCTGCCGAGAGAATGGACTATATCGATCAACTCCGCCGGGCAGGTACCCTGACGTTGGAGACCTTTCACCGGCATCGCAACGGAACGATCTTCCCGGTGGAGGTTTCCACCACGCTTCTGATGATCGAAGGACGGGAACGAATCGTGGGTATCGATCGTGACATCACCGGGCGTAAGCGCATTGAGGCGGAAATCTTGCGTCAGAAAAAATACTTTGAGGCCGTGGTGAATAACAGCCCGGTTGCCATTGTGGTACTGGACCAGAACGAGAGAATTCTTTCCACAAATCATGCCTTCGAATCGTTGTTCCAGTTTACCGGCAGCGAGATTCTGGGTGCGCACCTGGATGAATTGATCACCACACCCGATACTCTTCAAGAAGCTGCGCAATATACCCGTCAGGTCATGGAAAAGGCAGTACACGGCATTGGCAAACGATACCGTAAAGATGGATCATCGGTCGATGTGGAACTATTCGGTGTGCCGGTCTTTGTGGAACAGGAACGTGTTGGCGCTCTTGCGCTCTATCATGATATTTCAGACCTGATGCGCGCCCAACAGGAGGCAGAAGAAGCGAATCGCGCGAAAAGCGAATTCCTTGCCAACATGAGTCATGAAATTCGTACTCCAATGAATGGGGTAATCGGCATGCTTGAACTGGCGCTCGATACTGCACTTACACCCGAACAGCAGGATTACTTGCAGACATCCCTGCACAGCGCAGAAGCCTTGCTCGTCCTGATCAACGATATTCTGGATTTCTCCAAGATTGAGGCCGGCCGACTTGAACTCGACAGCATCAATTTCGACCTGCGGACGGCGATGGAGGATGTTGCCTACGCTCTTGCCAAACGTGCCGAGGAGAAAGGACTCGAATTGGTATGCCTTGTACATCCGAACCTGTCTTCTGACCTGAGCGGCGACCCTGCACGGCTGCGCCAGGTTCTGGTCAACCTGGTGGGCAACGCCATTAAATTTACGCACCATGGTGAGATCATCATTCGGGCAGAACCGGTGGATGAGAACGAAAAGACAGTGGATATCTACTTCTCTGTGCAGGATACAGGCATCGGTATTCCTGTTGAAAGACAGTCTGCAATCTTCGAACGCTTCACCCAGGCAGATGGTTCGACCACCCGCAAATATGGCGGCACGGGGCTCGGTCTCACCATTTCGAGGCAGTTGGTGGAAGCCATGGGCGGGAATATTGGCGTCCATAGCACGCCGGGAGAAGGAAGCACGTTCTGGTTCAAGATCCGCTTTGAAAAGCAACCGCCTGCAAATCGGCCGGTCACAGCTTCGTTGCAGCCGCAAATTGTAAACTTGCGGTCTGCCCGAGTATTGGCAGTCGATGATAATTTGACGAACCGCACGGTGCTTACCCACATGGTGGAAGGGTTTGGAGCGACGATTGACACGGCATCGAGCGGGGCCAAGGCATTGGAAATCCTGCGCAAGGCCGCACGGGCCGACCACCCTTATGATATTGTGCTATTGGATATGCAAATGCCCGGCATGGATGGCGAACAAACTGCCCAAGCCATTCGCAGTGACCCATCCCTGAACGATGCAAAAATCATCATTTTGACCTCCATGGGCAAGCGCGGCGACGCGGCCCGCCTGGAAGCATTGGGATGCTCGGCGTATTTACTCAAACCGGTCAAACAACAGATGTTACGTGAAGCGTTAATGGCCGTGCTGGGCCAGAGTGCATTGCCCAAACATCAACTGGTCACCCGCCATCAGCTTTCGGAATTGAAACGGCAGAACCTGCGCATCCTGCTTGCTGAAGATAACCCCATCAACCAGAAGTTGGCGGTAACGCTGCTGCAGAAAGCAGGTTACTCTGTGGATGCCGTGGAGAGCGGTGACCTTGCCGTGGAAAAGGCAAAACCAGGTGGATACAATGCCATCTTAATGGATGTGCAAATGTCTGGCATGGATGGATATGAGGCGACGGGTTTGATCCGTGCCTGGGAAGGTGAAGTGGGGCGGCATACGCCGATCATTGCGATGACCGCTCATGCCCTCAGTGGCGACCGGGAACGCTGCATCGAAGCCGGAATGGACGACTATCTTTCCAAACCCCTGCAGCCCAACGTCTTTTATGCCATGCTCGAACGTTGGACAACCACAGGGCAAGAGACAGGCGTCTCGACGGAAACAAAAAGTGATAAATCATCCCAGATGGCGTATTCTTCGATCCAGCCCCCGAACTTTGATGATGATGGGTTATTCGGGGAAGAAGCCCAACCCAAGCCGCCCGAGTCGGCATCCCATCGGGAATACATTCAGAAGGATTTCTCGATGATCGCCCCCATGGATGTGGAATCAGCGCTGTACCACTTTGATCATGACAGGGAATTCATGACCGAGATGCTGACCGTTTTTCTATCGGGGTTGCCAGAGCGCCTCTCGGAGTTAACAAATGCAACCAACGAAACGAATGCCAACAAGCTGGCGCGTGTGGCCCACAATTTGAAGGGAACATGTCTCAACTTTGGCACCGAACCGTTGGCAACCCTTTCGGCCGAGTTGGAAGAAATGGGAAAACGTGACGATATTGAATTCGCCCGCTTCCTGGTGGGGCAGTTACAAGGTGAGGCTGTTCGTTTACAGGAATACGTGAAGGAGATACTATGACTCGCATTCTGGTCGTTGATGACGAACCCATCAATCATGAATTGGTGTCGCGTGCCCTAGAACCTTTGGGGGCACAATTGGAGTTTGCTGTAAACGGAAATCAGGGATTGGCCAAGGCCCGTCTGCTTCGGCCGGATGCCATCATTACAGATGTCATGATGCCGGACATCAGCGGATATGAAATGACGCGTACGTTACGTCGTGAGCCTGAGTTTGCTGGCACGCCCATCCTGGTGCTCACTGCACAATCGGGTCTACAGGACAAACTTCAGGCGTTTGAATGTGGCGCGGATGATCATTTAACCAAGCCCTTCGAGGGCGCGGAACTCGTGGCGCGCCTCTCGGCGATCCTTCGTCGTTCTGAAACGGCTCGCACGCAACGAGAAACCCAGATTCACCTGGGACATATGATCGCGGTTCATAGTTTGCGGGGCGGCACAGGCAGTTCGACACTGGCTGTCAACCTTGGTGTTGCGCTCACATCGTTATGGTCATCCACAATCCTTCTGGATATGACAATGACCTCTGGACAAGTGGCCTTGATGCTGAACAAACCCCTCCGCCGTACCTGGGCCGATATTGCATCGTATCCGCAGGGCGAAGTGGATATGGATGTTCTGCACTCAACCATTGATACCCATGAAAGTGGGCTTGCTTTCATTGCTGCCCCCACCTTGCCGGTTGACGCTATTCCTTTAGGGGTCGAAACGATTGACACCGCCCTGGATTTGCTCAAACGTAATTTTGAGTACATCGTTGCCGATCTGCCGCACGATTTCAGCGATATCACCCTGGAAACACTCGATGCAGCCGATATTATTTTGATCGTGGCGGCTCCAGATATGGCGTCCATCCGTGCCGCGTTTGCTGCCCTGGATACCTATGCAAAGCTGGGGTATCCAAAGGAAAAGGTTAAGCTGGCGATCAATGCAACATTTCCACATGCGGGATTGCAAAAGGACAAGATCGAAACTGCGCTTGGGCTGCAAGCGTCGATCATTGTGCCTTATACAGACAGCCTGTTCGTGGATGCCATCAATTATGGCCACCCTCTGGTCTATGAAAAACCAAATGAACCCGTCTGCGGTCTGCTTGAGGATTTTGCATTTCACCTCAGCCGTAACGAACATAAGAAGACCCGACCTGCACATCCCACCGAGGCGTGGCAGCGGGTCTATAAGCGTTTTCAGCAGCGAAAGCGGTAAGGTATGTTCCCCCGACCATGTCTTTCTCCCGGCAATGCCATCTTCTTGGTCATGTCATCCTGAGCGAAGCGGGCGTTGGTTGCCCTGCAAAGCGAAGGATCTCTAAACGGGAAAGTAGAGACTCTTCGGTCGCAAAGAACGCTCTCTCAGAGTGACATATCGTTTTTGAGACAAGTTTTAATTTATCCACTGAGCCGCTTCTCAAAGTAAATGCTCAACGGGTCTTCCTTATAGTCCCCGAATGGACCGCGGCGCTCGAAGCCGTAGCGTTCGTACATGCGAATGGCATCGGTTTGGTAGATGCCAGTTTCGAGGCGCAGGAGGGTTACTTGATTCTCGAGCGCGTGCTACGCCAGTGTATCGAGCATGAGCCTGCCGAGTCCCTGTCCGCGGAACGGCGGTCGCACGAACATGCGCTTGAGTTCGCCGTACTCGCTGCCGAAGAGTTTGACCCCGCCGCACCCGGCCGGCGTCCCTGTATGGCGGATGATGAAGAAGGCCACGCCGTCACGCAGTAGTTTTTCCACGCTGAAGCCGTGTTTGCTTTCGGCAGGGTAAAGATCGGGGTTCAGAGCGTTGTTCAGTTCTGCGATGAGTTGCATCGCATCGGGTGTATCGGGTCGTTCGGGGGTAATGGTGATGGACATCTAAAGTTCTCTCGCTTAGGTGTATATATCTAAATTCTTTGCCTACGTCATCCTGAGGAGCAAAGCGACGAAGGATCTCATGTTCAAAAGCAATTTTCGGTACAAAACCGAGATTCTTCGCTCCCGTGGGTCGCTCACACCGTCCAAAGCGGTGTCCTTTGGAGAATGACATGGTAGGGAATTTGTTTACCAATAATGATGCACCTGCGGGCGGACGAGGCGGTCATAGATCTCGCGGATGCGGGTCATCGTCTCTTCTGAGAGCGCAGGCAGGTCGGCGGCGCTGATGTTTTCCTCTGCCTGGGATGGTCTCCTCGCACCGGGGATGGCGCACGTGACGGCAGGATGCATCAGGATCCAGCGCAGCGCCATCTGGGTCATGCTCATCCCTGCAGGCACGAGCGGACGGAGTTCCTCCACCGCTTGCAGCCCGATCTCATACTCGAGACCGGAGAACGTCTCGCCGCGGTCGAACGATTCACCGTGACGATTGTACTGGCGATGATCTTCCGCTTCGAAGGTACTGGCTTTGGTCATCTTACCGGTGAGCATGCCAGAAGAAAGCGGCAGCCGGGCAAGAATGCCCACCTTGCGACGCTGGGCTTCACCGAAGAACAGGTCCATGGGGCGCTGGCGGAAGATGTTGAAAATGATCTGCACCGACTGCAGGTTAGGATATTCAATGGCTTTGAGCGCCTCTTCCACCTTTTCCACGCTCACACCGTAATAACGCAGCTTGCCCGCCTGAACCAGATCATCCAGCACGCCGAAGATCTCAGGCATGTAATAGACCTGAGTGGGCGGGCAGTGCAGCTGCAACAGGTCGAGCGCTTCCATTCCCAGGTTTCTCAAACTGCTCTCAACGAAGGTGGTGAGATTCTGACGATTGTAGCCGCTCACCACGTGCGGGTCTAATCTGCGTCCTGCCTTGGTGGCGATGTGGAACGGTTCACTCCGTTCCCGTCTCAGCTTTCCCAGTAATTGTTCGCTATGACCGTCTCCGTAGTTATCGGATGTGTCGAAGAAGTTGACCCCGAGATCCAGCGCCCGGTGAAGCGCGGCGAGCGATTCTTCATCCTGCACAGTTCCCCATGTGCCACCGATGGCCCACGCCCCAAAACTGATCGTGGATACGTTCCAACCTGTGCGTCCCAGTTCGCGATATTGCATGATGTTGCCTCTTTGAAGGTTTATTGTTGTGGATTGTTGATGCGAGATGATTATATTCAGAAATAGACTTTATGACATGTCGATGCGCTGCATGATCCTTCTTATGCTTTGAGAATAATCGAGACTTTCGTTGGTGGTATCCAGTTCCAATAAATGGTCAGATGGGATGGATGCCAGCCACTCGTCCAGGAAGGAATCGAACAGGGCGGTGTCTTCTGCATTGGCGATGTTGATGCGCTCTCGCGTGGATAAGCGGGCGGACACCGTTCCCTCCTCCGCGCACAGGCGGACGATGAGTTCGGGTCCCGGCTGACTGGTGCGGATGAAGTCGTACAGCCGTCGACAGAGATCATGCTCGGGTTCAGTGAGCAAGCCTCGGCGTAGAAAGAGGCGGGTGAAACCGTGAAAGTCGAGATCGAGTCCGCCATCCATTAATCCAATGAGGGGAGAGGCGCGCAAATCCCGTTCCTGTTCGGCGCGCAGAAGGAAGTAATCAAGTTGGTTGGCGAGCGCGTACCGCGCATCCTGTTTGAATAACGCCTGAAACGGACGCTCGGCATGTTGTTCGTACGCGGTAATGAATTGACCGGTTTTGCTCAAGGCGCGGACGAGAGCCGTTTTTCCAACGCCGCTTGCGCCGATGATTGCTATGAGTTTACCCATGCGGCAATTATACGCTTTGAGTTCCTGCCAATGCCCTGCACGCAGGTGCGATGTTGCAAGCCTTGCAAGGCGAAGTCATCTCGATTAAACGGAGGCAACTTGTTGGTGAGTGTTAGCCAATTGAGAGGAGATTGCTTCGTCGCAAACAATGCTCCTCGCAACGACAGGTATGCTGTTATGGCGCGGCTTGCCCTGAGTCAAAATTCACGATCAAGCTCGACGTATCCACGGCTTCGAAATCACTGCCCTTAAGGACATCGAGTGTGTGAAGCATATCGTTGTCCCAACTCTCGCTGGGAACGCCGCTGACGTACCAATTCGAACCGTTATCGGCAAGGATGATGCCATACTGTTTCATGGCGAGCAAAATGACCTGCATCTCTGGCGAGAAACCTGAAATATCATACGATGCCTTTAAGCGGAAGCGAGCGCCCATGGGCGGTACATTTGTAAGCACACCTGCCGTTCCGCTGGTGAGGTGACGGGCAGGCCAGATATAACTGTTCGTTTGTTCCACAGTGAAGCGGAGAGCGTGATTGATCTGCCCGGCTGCCACTTCTTCATAACGCACCAGGCCCGGCAAGATCGGCAGACCGGCTGCGTCGGCGGAAGTCCATGTATCGGGGCGGAGTGTGTTCGAATTCAAACTCCAGATCGCGCCGGAACCGCCGCTCCACTGTCCGCCACTGAAACTCATATCGAACGTTTCATAGAGAGTACAGGTTTCGGTATCCACAACCAGGATGTGATGATCGCCCCCGAACTCGATGTTCGGGCTGGCGGGGATGGGATAGGGACCGGTGTCTGATTGACTTGGGTAGTAGAAATCCACTGTGTAGTTGGTAACTGATGAACCGACGACAGTGTTATAGGGAATGCCGATCGGTCCCCCGGTTGAGGGTGGCCAGATCCCTGATCCAAAGTCCATGTGGAACCCAATACCGCTACCGATCGAATTGATCCATTGTGCGGAGCGGGCATGGATGGGCAGTGAATCCACACGTGCGTTCCAGATGTTATTTGCCGGGAACATGGGACAGCCCGCAATAGTGGGAGCTGCGGCGGTGGGCACTTCCACTTTGTAGATGTTGCCCGAGCCCAGACCCGCCAGATAGATATTGCCGGCTTCGTCTTCACCGAACGAAGAAATACTTTGATCGCTGTCGAGCAGCATCTGGCTCTGCCACTGTCCGCTTACTTTTTTCATGCCCCAGATGCGGCCGGAACAGTAATCGCCATAGAGATAGATTCCTTGAAGCGACGGAAACTCGCTGCCGCGATAGATATATCCGCCGGTGATGGAACAACCGAGACTGTGGGAATATTCGACAACCGGCGCCTTGTAGAAGTTTTGAGGCTGGCAGTTGGTTTCGGATGTGTTGGGATTGGAATGTTTGCCTTCATAGCAAGACCATCCATAATTGTCGCCGCCTGTTCCCGCGGCAGGTTGAACATCCACTTCCTCCCAGGCACCCTGTCCCACATCGGCGATGAAAAGATCATGGGACTGGCGGTCGAACGAGAAGCGCCAGGGATTGCGTAAACCGTATGCCCAGATCTCATCCAACCCGCTTGCGCCAACGAATGGATTGGTGGCAGGAATGTTGTAGGTGAGTGCACCGCTTTCTACATCGATGCGCAGGATCTTGCCAAGCAAGGCATTCGTGTTCTGCGCATTATTGTCTGGGTCGTTGCCATTTCCGCCGTCGCCAGTGGAGATGTACAAATAGCCGTCATTCCCGAAGGCAAGTTGTCCGCCATTGTGATTGCTTGCGTTGGGATGGGGGATATTAATGATAACGTTCAACCCGGTTGTGGTGGCCTGGTTGGGAGTCCCGGGGTTCACGTGGAAGCGGGAAACGCGTAACGTGCCATTGCTGACCGTATAAGCGGCATAGAAGTAATTCTTGCTCGAGTAATTCGGTGGGAAAGCGATGCTCAATAATCCCTGTTCACTGCCGGAACAGTTGAAGTCGGTCACGGCTGTATTGGTCAGGTCCAAGAATGGCGTGGCAAGTACTGCGCCGGTGTTGTCGATGATCTTCACTCGTCCGCATCGTTCCACTACGAAGATGCGATTCGTGCCGTCATTGGCGTGCGTAATGAAGACCGGAGAGCTAAACCCTGATTTGAAATTGGACAGGTTGATAACTGGCATGATCACTGGCGCCGATGTGGGTGTTCGGGTGGGCGTAGCTGTGCGGGTGCTGGTGGGGGTAGGCGTGTTGGTTCTTGTAGGTGTATTGGTGGGCGTGAACGTAAGGGTTGGCGTGTACGTGATTGCATACGTGACGGCGGGTTTTGTGCCAAGCACGGTTGCCGTGATGGGTGTCTTTGTTGGCGTGATAGGCAGATAGGTAAAATGCAGCGCCAGGTAATCCACTTTTGCATCCCCGTTCGTGTTGTTGGATGTGAGCTGAATGCTAATTTCTCTGGATGGAGAAACGTATCGTGTAAAGGCAGTGATACGGAAAAGGAGCGTATCCCATGTGTTGGGGTTCACTCCGATCGTATCGCCCACTTTGTTCCACTGTCCTGTGGTCCAGTTATAGATCGCCCAGGACCAGACCTGTTGTGTGTGAGGCGGTCCATTGAAGTTGATCTGTAGCAGCGAAGAGGAGATCAGATCCGGGCGGACCTGTGGAGGAAGCTGGAATGAGCTGTATCCCAGATAAGGCGTGGTTGACGGCGTCTGGAATGCTACATAGGAAGCGGGTGTATCGTCCGTGCCACTTTGATCCAGCGCTCCCAACGCGGAGAGCGAGCCGTTCGTGGAACCATAGCTGGTGACTACCGAAAGTGGAGAAATGGCCAGGGATGCAGATGTGGCGGAAAGGGCGGGTGACGCGATGAAGGTCGAGAGCAAAATTGCGGCTACCAATAAAAGACCAAGTCGTTGAAAAGACATATCCATTCTCCTGTTACTGATAATCAGATGCGGTACAGTTTCTTTTTATGGATTAAGAGGTTTACCAAAATCTGTGGTCCAGTAATGAAAATAAGGACCATTTGGAATTGTATCGTTCTCATCGTAAACGTAGCCAATTCCGATATGGACATAAGTAGGGTTGAGAATATTTGTCCTGTGTCCTGGGCTGTCCATCCAGGCGGCTACCACATCTGCGGGTGTTGGATAACCGGCTGCGATATTCTCGGCACAGGCGCTCCAGATGTATCCAGCTGCAGTGATACGGCCGCTGAACGACGATCCGTTCGAACCCGTGTGGCTGAAGAAATCGTTCTGTGCCATATCGTTGCTGTGACCTCTGGCTGAAGCATGCAATAGAACGTTGCTGATCAACGGCGGAATACCGCGACTGGTCCGCTCCTGGTTGAGCAGGAAGAATACCTGACATTCGAACGCATTATCAAACGCAGCGCATGTTGGCGTTGGCGTGGGTGTAGGTGTAAACGTAGCGGTGGGAGTATTGGTGGGCGTGAATGTAAGTGTCGGGGTGTAGGTGATCGCGTAGGTAACGGCAGGTTTGGTTGCCCGGGCGGTTTCAGTGGGACGTGTTGCAGTAGGGATCGCCGGGGTGTAGGTCATATGGATCGCGATATAGTCAATCTTCGCGCTATTGCTTCGGGTGTCTGATGTTAACCGGATTTGTACTTCGCCCGACGGAGATATGTAACGGGCGATCGCAGGTATGCGGAAGATGAGATTGTTCCATTGGCCTGGTTGGGTACCGATGCTGTCACCAATGCTGTGCCATTGATCGATTGTCCAATCGTGAATGAGCCAGGTCCACTTTTGTTGTGTGTGCGGCGGACCGTTGAAGTTCACCTGCACCAATGCAGACGTGATCCTTTCTACTTTCATATCGTCGGGAAGAAGAAACATCATATCTCCGTAATAAGGCACATCCGTCGCGTTGAATCGGACGTAGTTCCCCGGGTCATTATCCATGTTCGATTGGTCCAGGGTCGTTAGTGCCGAAATGGGACCATCCGTTGTCCCATAACGTGATACGAACGTTTCCACAAGAACAGCCTGTGAATGTATACTACCAGCCAGGATGGCAGGACGGATCAAGACAAATGCTTGAACGATGACAAGAAATAGAATCCCGCTGCGTTGCGTAATATGCATATGTATGCCTTCCATGGAGGATGAATCTTTACGAACCCTTCGATGGTTCCGTCAACATCCAAGCCCCACACGTTAAGCATACGCCAAAACATCCATTGCGTAAATATGACCATCGTGTGAATTGATTCTGCAATCATGCGATAATACCCTTATGGTAGAATTTCGTTCATCTTTTATGAGCGATCCATTGGTCATAACCTCAAGCGATTCAATCCTTTCGACATTGGACTTCAAGTCATATCGTAGTAAAGTGGAACGCCGTGTAGTTCCCTTCCTGCCGGCGCCCAATGAGCCACAGACAATGGAGATCAATACGCCGTGGGGGACGCAATTGACCGCACGCAAAGGTGATTTCCTGGTGAGTGAAGTGGCAACGCCCAACGATTATTGGTCGATCGACCCGGTCATCTTCGAAGAGAGCTATGTCATCATCCGCCCAGGGTATTGTGTAAAAAAGGCAATTACGCTACTTGTCCCATTGACGGATATTACCCATGACCCGGAACGCCAGGTGACGGTTGTGACGTTGGAAGGTGCCGAAACTGTCCGCGCCGGGGATTTTTTTCTAGCCAAGGGAATCAAAGGGGAGATCTGGCCATACCCCAAAGAGAAGATCAATGATGTGATGACGCCCGCCGAAGAATAGGCGGGCGTCTTTTTTAGAGGGCCATTTGTAGCGGCAACTTAAGTCGTTAAGACTTCTTCTTTCGAGGTACGGGTTTTGTCTTCCTGCCATTAACAGATGCAACCGGGATCGGGCTCGCGTCTGCAGAAAGCTCACTGGATGCCACGCGACTCAGTTTTCCAGGGTTGATCTGCTCGACGATACCACCCGTGTCGCGCATCAAGTCCACCATGTGCTTGACAAGGCGCGCATCCAGATCCTTGGAGAATTCGCCTTTGCCATCCCACACAGCAATAAGACGGACGCTGTCGATACCGCGGGTCAACGCCGAATACAACGCCCAACGGTTATTGCGCTCGTGGACGTTATCGCCTTCCTTGGGCAGACCGACGCGATCTGGCTGGTAGAACTCATCCACCAGTGGATCGTTGCGCATACGGTAGAAACGTTCCACCCATTGTTCGCCGCCCGGGCTGACAAAATCACGGACATAGGGCGCTTCTGGCTGCGGGAAATATGCCTGGACGGGAATGCCGCGTTCCACACAGCACTCTACAAAAACAATTTCGCTGCCTGCATCCATGCCGGTAGTGACGGCCATATCGTCTGGCCCGGCATTGTATTTGTTGAGGATCGCCCGGATCGAAGCGCGGATATCCTCTTCCTTTTCGGGAGGAAAGTGGCTTTCCTTTTTCCTGGAATTATTGACCATATACCCGGTGAAAAGAAAGACCAGTCCATCTCTCTTCTTTGGCTTTTCTACGGCTACCGTTTTTTCCGGGCCTTTCTTCTGTGGCATTTCCTCGGTGGACTTTTCCTTGCGGATGCGGCGCAATTCCTCCTTGACTACATTGATTCCGGCTTTCACATATTCGCCGCGCATGTCGAGCGATTGCAGGATCTCCAATTGGCCAAGGGATGACTGGAGATAGAACTGATTGCGGCGTGATGCAGTCAATGCTTTGCGGTAGGCACGGATCACCTTTTGGGTGATATCTGCGGTCAGAACCTGCAACTCTGCGAGGGAGATCAATGTCCAGTAATCTGCTGTTTCTTCCTTTGACATTGATTCCAAAGTAAAGAGCAACGCGCCGCGCAATTCAGGGAGCAGGCTGCGCACCCATTCGATTTCAGGGTCTGGTTGCTGCTTGTCATCGAACTTGCCTGCCAGATAAACGAGGATCTCACCAAGAGTCAACGCGTTTACACCAGGGTAGGCCTGTCTGACGTCGATGCGATATCCTTTCAAGTAGGTTTCAAAGGACTTGATCAGCCAGTGATACGAATCAAATGCTGTCTTCAGCCGTATATCCTTTTCATGGATCCACTTCCATGAATCGTTCCACATTTCCTTGTAGATGCGTCCCAGGTACGCAATTGCTTCGGTGTCTGTCGGTACATCAGTCAACAGACTTTCCAATTTGACAATCGCATCATCGACGCGACCAAGACGATTCAAATTGAAGGCCTCTTCACGTCGGAACGTGAGATTGCGCGCATTGACCTCCAGTCCCTTGCGATACTGAGTCAACGCCAGTTCATTGCGTCCCATGTTCTTCAACGCCTGTC
Source organism: uncultured Anaerolinea sp. (assembly GCA_964555335.1). GTDB lineage: Bacteria > Chloroflexota > Anaerolineae > Anaerolineales > Villigracilaceae > Defluviilinea. The sequence continues at coordinate 15,098 of CAZKSG010000027.1, read as the reverse complement.
CGGCCTCGCCAAGTGCCTCCTCCTTGATCAACGGATTTCGGATTTCCTCGGTCAGGAGCAGGATGTCACCGATGCGTTTTTGCCGTTGGGCGATGGTAACGCGTTCCTTCCATTCGTTGTACTCGCGCCAGAATCCGGTGGCGAGCGGTGTGCGCAGCGATCGGCGGTCTGGCTCTGCCAGGCCATCGAGCAGGTTAAAGATGGGACTATGGACCGCCTCTGCATCTGACGCCCAGGTATCGCGTGTCACACGGGAAATGGCCGCCTTTTCTTTTTCCAACAGAGCTGGGTCGGGCACACCTTCGGGTGTGATATGGTAGGGGATGGTGCGCACGTTGAAAATGTCGAACGGCATGTAGGCGCGTCCTGCCTGAATGTGGACGATGCCGCGCTTGCGAAAGGCGTGGCGGATGCCCAACTCGTAGAACACGTTGGCATTGTCGATGCTCATATCCGCGATACACAGATCCGCCAGCAGTAATTCCTGGAACATGTCGGTCAGAATGTCGCCGCTGGTGGTTTCCTCATCGGCGCGAAAGGCCTCAAATCCGGCAGCTTCGAGCGCGGGTTTGATCAGTTGGGTATAGATCGCGTTGAAGTCGTAGAGTGACCCATCTGCTCCCTTCTTTTTCCCAAACGGCATGATCACGAACGCATGCGGTCGGATTTCAGGACGGATCGCACCGGTGGTCTGAACTGGTGCTTCGGTCACATCCAGTGTCTTTACTTCGGGAGGTGCCTTCTTGGGTTCCTCTACCGCAGGTGGGGCAGGTGTAACTTCCTTGGCCTCTGGCGGCACCGGTGCTGGAGTAGTCTCGGCCGGTTTGGTTTCAGGGGAGGCAGGTGGATTTATGGTTTGCATCTCTTGACCTTTACTCTTTCTTGTAAACAGACGCTTCAAGTCCATTCACAGCCTCGACTAACCCTTTATATCTTTGGTCTTGGGATAACGAGCCAGGATGGTGTTCAACTCTTCCTTTGTTGTGTCGCGACCGATGTCGATGTGAGCGAATTCCTGTGCGATCTTTGCAAGGGAGGAAGTCAGTGCTGATGCCCGTTCGAAGGCATTTTCTGCTCCTTCGCGGACTGCCTTGCTCATCGCCTCCAATTCCTTCTGAACCAGCTCGGAGGAGGCCTCTTCTGCCAGTGAGCCAACGGCCTTCTTAAAGTCCTTCTCGATTCTCTCCTCTGCATCCTGCAAGCTCTCCTGTGTTGCCTCGACCAGGGTATCGCGCATCATCTGCTTGGTGCGTTCGGCTGACTCCACCGATTCCTTGATAACGCGATTGACGAGACTCGCTTCCTTTTCGAGGTCCGATTCTTTTAATGCTTCCTGCATGGCTTTGATGTATTCGGTGTTCTGCGCCCATAATACGTCTTCACAGCCGCGTACCATCTTGTAAAACTCGGCATCTGTCCGTTCCTCGGGTTCCAGGTTGGTCCAGTGGTCATAAAGGAATGTCAATTCAAGGATGACCTTGCTGTAATTCTTGATTACCGAGTCAAGGTTGCGCAGTTGCTGCCATCCCACGAGCGCGGCTGCGACAGATGCGGTCAATGCGACCCAGATGCTCAGTGCACCGCCCCATGCCGCAAGGAATGACCCCAAACCGCCGGCAAGTAAGACCGCGAAAGTAATGACCCCTCTTTCCCTTTTATATTCGTTGTTTTCCCGGATATGCCAACGGAGCTGGTCCTCAAGACGAAACTTAAAGTATTCCTCTCCGTTGAGGTCCGTAAAGCCAGGATCATTCCCATATTCAGGATTGTAATAAGGCGGGATCGGTCCGTGATACGGTCGGAATGCCAACTCACCGCCCAGCCCGCGAAAAAGTTGTCTCTGGATTTCGTTGATGCGGTTCTCCAGGTATTCGCGCCTCTTTGCGTTTCCACGCAATACGGTTCGGAAGAAATAGATTTCTTTCAGATATTCCTCGGCTGCTGCGCGTGTGACCAGCCAGTCGCCGTTGGCAAACGTCCGCGACCCGAAGGCTGCCAGAAGCGATGCCGCGATGGGGGTCGCAACAAAGAAAATCTGCACAAGAAGCGGTACGAGCCCATCCTTATCGGCAAAAAAGGTGGCGTAAATGATGGAAAACAACGTGGCCAGAACGCCCAATGCGGCGATCCAAACGCGTAATCTTCTATACGTGCCCGTACGTCGTATTGCTGACGCATTCAACTGTGCATAACGCGTCCAGGCAATTTCAAGGATGGGTGTGGTTTTTGGAGCTTCAGTTTCCATAACAGGTTCCTCCGTCAGTTGTCTTTGAGACCTAAGAATTCAGGTTCGGGTAAATTCGGACAAATCGGACGATACGCTTCGTCGCCGAAGAAGCTCGTCCAGGCATTCTTGCTGAGATTGGCGACCAAATGAGAACAGGCAAATGAGATCAATTGGTCCTTCGGTACAAGGTGGATCGCTTTGACATCCCAAATGCGTACCACCTTGCGTGAAACGGTAAATAATTGTAAGCCATCCAGTGAAAAGGAGACACTGGTGACCGGGTCGTTATGTGGGATGCGTGCGACCTCATCGCTGGTGGATGTATCCCATAAATAAGCAAAACCCGATGAACCGCCACCTGCCAGCAGGGCATCATCCGGGCTGAACGCTAATACCTGCGGCCGGCCTTCAAGCTGTAATGCATTGCCTGTTTGCGTGAACGTTCTGTTTTCCACCTTCCACATGAGGATCGTGCCGGCACTGCTTCCTGAAGCGAGCCATTTTCCATCGTTGCTAAAGGCGAGGGCGACAATGTCGCCCGCCTGCGCCAGTTCTGTGACCAGTGTGCCGCTGCTGTAATCCCATATCTTGGTGCTGTTGTTCACGCCTGCCACCAGCAACGTGTCTGTTGGGTAGACCGCCAGCGAATAGGCAGGGGCTGAATTATCCAACTGTAAGGTTACGTTTTGTTCCCCTGATTGAACATCCCAGAATGAGATGATGCCATTTGCACCGGTGGTGATCGCAAATTTGCTTTCCTTGTCGAAGGCGACGCCTGTCACACGCCCATTGTGATTCAGCGGATATTGTGTCTGCCCATCAAGGCTGACCAGCCTGCCGCGATTGCTATCTGCATTTACACTGTCATATTCAATCGCGGCGATCCATTTCGAATCCGGGCTGATGGCGGTGTTGTAGGTGAGGACAGGGGCAGTGAAAACAATCTCTCCTTCACTTCCATTCCTGATTTTGTCGACCGATTCGGCAGGGATTTTCCGGATGTGATAATCATCTGAATTCACGATCAGGAATTCATTCGAGGGTGTGAACCTTGCTTCATGGACAAATTCGGGAAATTCGATATAGCCTAACCGGTTATCCAGGGTTGAGATATCCCAAATGCTGATCGTACCATTCTTGCTTGCCGCCACAATGCGGTTCCCATCTTTATCGAAGGAGAGAGCGGTCCCGTTGCCATCGATGGGAATCTCCAGCATCTGGCTGCCCGAGGCAGAGTCCCAAATTCGCACGACGTTGTCGTATCCGGTGGATGCGATCCACTGTCCATTTGGGCTGACCTTTACCTTCTGCGCAAAACCGGTATGGGACATACGCAGTTTTTCGTCGCCGGTTAATGTGTCTAGCAACCGCACTTTGTTATCATCTGACACGGTCACATACCAGGATGGGTCGGGTCCAAAAGCAATATCCTCCACCCAATCTCCGTGAGGAACTTCATACTGAACGGTTCCATCGCGTCGAGTGAGACGTGCAATGCTATCCCCTCCGCCAGATGCCATCCAGAGACTATCCGGGCTGAACATGACGATGACATAGGAACTGCCTGAATGTTTGGCGCCGTTATAGAAGAAATTCCTTTGAGACTGCCAAAGTTTTATATTTCCGTTCGTCAGCCCAATGGCAAGGATATTTCCATCTGGCGAGAATTTGACCTCGTATACTCCACTTGCCATTTCATAGCTGAACGGTTTGAGGTCAGGCTTATCCAAATAATACAAGGTCAGGAATCCATCATCGCGTCCGATGGCCAAAATTGAAGCGGAAATGTCCAGATCATTGACAGCTTTATCGAAGGTCAATGTCTTGCTTGCATCTGGCGTTCCGGTGGCAGCATCCCAAAAACGAACCGTCTTATCGGCGCTGGCTGTGATCAGATACTTTCCGTCCTGTGTGAAGATGGCATCGTTGACATCATCATCGTGCTGCACGCAATAACGTTTCTCGCCATCTTCGGCACGCCAGACACAGGCTTCGTTCAGAGCATCTGGGTTCGCGGGATCGCTGTGGTTGCCGGTGACAAAGTATTTGTAATCGGGGGTCCATTCGATGTTCCAGATCGAGCCATCCTGCGACATCTGTTTCAGTGGGATCGCCAATCTGCTGGAATTGGTGCGAATCAGATCCTCCGCCTGGAACGACGGTACACGCTGATAGGAGTCAATCGCCAGCAATGTACTTGTATCCAATTCGCCCGGACGGGTCTGATAGATCTGAGACTGAGCTGCGCTACGGTTGGCGATCGCCAGGTTCGTTTTTTCTTCAGCTTCCTTTTTCTTCTGCTCGGCGATCTTCTGATTGTTCTCGGCATCAACCTGGGCAGTGGATGCCGCATGCTGGTTACGTATCGCAAGGGCTTCACTTGTCTGCGCAGCAGATTGGGCGGATTTTGCGTCGTTGCGGGCAATCCAGGCAAAGATGCTCAAAACGATACTGACTACGAGTGCCAGCGAAACGCTTGCCAGCATCGTGCGTTGACGCCGGTCGCCAAATTTGCGGCTGGTGCTGATGTACTCGGCTTGAATGGGAACGATCTGACGATTGGCGTGGCCGGATGCCTCTGTTACCCAGCGCTCTGCTTCCTCCAATTCCGTGCCATTGAGCAGGAAGCTGTTGTTGCGTTTTTTCTCCTCCCATTCCATGGCTTGTTCAAGCAAGCGCGTATGCTGGCGCACCCAGCTCAGGTCGGTATTGACCGATTGGATCAGTTTTGGGAGCGTCTCGTCGAAGTTGTCCGCTTCACGCATGTACACCCAGTTGGTGGATGCGATCTTTTCATGCATTTTCGACGACTTGGTGGGTTCACGATACAGGATGGGGATAAGTTTTTTGTTGAGCTGAAGTCCCAGCTCAAGCTCCTGCGCGCAGACTTTCGATCTTAACGAGTCGGGACTGATGACAAACAGGAATGCGTCATTGCCCTGGATGGCGTCCGTGATGGTCTTCATCCAGTCCGAAGCGAGCTCGATGCCTTCCCAATCCACCCAGGCTTGAACGCCTGCGGCGTCGAGCGCGTCGTTCAGTTTTTGTACGAATGCCTTGTCTTTTCTTGAATACGAAATAAAGACCCTGCCATTCGCTCCTGTGTTGGTTTCGCTCATCCGTGTCTCGTTAACGAGCTACGAACCAGGCAGCGACATATCCTTCTGTGCCGCTGGGATCCTTCACCTTCAGCCACTGGTCGTTCTTGCCAACCTTGGCTTCTGCACCCGCTTCGGTAACGGTGAATTCCGTTCCGATGGGCAGGCGGCGGATCAAGCTTGCATCACTGACCACGGGTTGCTTACGTAGAGCTATTCCCTCGGCTGTGGCCTTCACTTTGAACGGTCCCCCGGCGATGGCGGTTGTTGTTGTGGCAGGAGCTGCGGCCGCCGCTTGTGAGCCGCTGGCATATCTGACGTACCACGCAGCGACAAAACCTTCCTTGTTCGAAGCGTCACGGACCTTCAGCCACTGTCCTGTAACGCCAACCTTGGGGATGGCCTGATTGGCGGGTTCCACGCAGACAAGAGTCTCCGTCACGGGGACGCGGCGGACCAGCGTGCTCGGGTCAATGACCGGTTGCGAGCGGAGGGAAAGTTCTTCGAGCGGAACAAATGCCAGAGATCCGGGTGGAACGGTGGATGCAGGGGCAGATGTAGCAGGCTTGGCAGTGCCTGTCGCAGGCTGTCCTTTGACATCCGAGACATACCACGCAGCCACATAGCCCTGGTCACCAGCTGGGTCTTGAATATTGATCCATTGGCCGTTGACGCCGATCTTGGCCTTGGCGGTAGATTTCGGTTCAAGGCAGATGAGTTCGCTGCCCATCACCATGCGTTTCCACAAGTAACCGCCTACAGATGGATCCGCACGCAATGCGAGATCATCCTCGGCAGCATACAACATATACTTCTCTGCAGGGACAGGAACCTTTGTCATTTTGGGGGGCTCAGGCGGCGCGGCGCTGTAGGAGTCAAACCACAGCACAGCACTAATCTCTGATGCAAGCTTCGCTCCGTTATATTTGTAGCGCGTGGTAAGCAGCACTTCCTTATCGGGGCCATCGCCGCTGTATTTATAAGGATCATACAGGATGTAATCATCGCCCTTCTTTTCCTTTACAAGGACAAAGTGGGTTTGGATGCCAGCCTGCTTGTTCCAATCCACCTGTAAGATGACCGGTTTGCCCGAAGCCACTGCAGCATCGATCTGTGAAATGGGGGCAGGGACGCTCTCGCACGGCTGCATATCACGATACGCACAGTTCGGCCACACGTATGGCAAGACACTGGGGATAAAAAACGCTCCCTGAAAACCGCCAGCCTTTTTCATCTTTTCGTTGACAGTTTCGGGAGTTTCGCTGTAGCCGATGCCATTGAGCATCATCGTGACCGATGTGAGCAGGCATCCCCATCCACCAATCGTCTCATTAGAGTTGCCAAGCTTGGTGGATTTCCACTTCTCGTCGTTCTGATACAAGTTTTGGGTCTTGAACATTCTGCCTCCTGCGTTGGTTATAAAAATTCAAACCGGTGCTTTGTGACGGATAGTACTTAAGTCCTCTCTTAACAATGGGATGATTTTACATCCAATCCCTAAAAGTGGAATCTCTAGTTTTGTAAGGAAAATGCAATAATTCGGCACCCGCTTCAGACTCAGCCGGAAGCTTTTTTCGTTTCATGGGTAGTTTCAAAGCTAAAACCCGCGTGAATCCAATCAGTTGCCATGCTCCAAAGCATTGCCGGCATCCCACCAGCGGGAGAGATGCTTCTCCGGCCGCAAGGGCTGGTCAGCATAATGCGACACATCGTTGAACAGCATCAGGCGGGCATGGACTGTATCTTTGAAGTCCAGAATGTTCAGACATGCAGGAGCCTGGTCGAGGCGGTCGCGATACCCGCGTCCATCAAAGCCGAGCAGGCTGCTCAGGATGAGGCGGATGGTGGCTTTATGCGACACCACAGCCACATTTTTGTCCTTGTGGTTGATTACGATTTCGCGAATAACAGGCAGGGCGCGTGCCAGAACGCTGATGCCCGACTCTCCACCCTCAGGAGCGTACGTAAACGGGTCTGTTTCCCAGCCTGTGTATTCATCAGGATACTGCGATTCCACTTCCTTGCGAGTCATCCCCTCCCAGTGTCCGTGGCTGATTTCCCGCAGTCCATCGCGCCCGATGGGACCTAATCCATGCGGGCGAGCGATGATCGAAGCGGTTTCCATGGTTCGGTCCAACGGGCTGGCGTAGATCGCAGCGATATTATCGTCTGCGAGCCGTTGCGAAAGCCGTTCGACCTGGGCGCGTCCTTCATCGGAAAGATATACATTTGCTGCGCCAGAGAAGCGATCCTCTGCTGTGAGTGGAGTTGCACCGTGCCGGATGAGATAGAGACGAGTGGTCATAGTTTCCATGCCTCTTGAATTGAATTGGATTTTCGAATAGGCATAGTTTACCCGCTAATCTGACGGGATAGAAGGATTGGGAGTATTTCACCCAGTAGAACCGGCGTGATTTGTTATTCTGCGGCTTTCACATACCGATCAAAGAATTCGATCGTCCTTTGCATGGCAGTGCTGAAGTAGTTCGAGATGTTATGATTGTCCCCTTCATATTTATAGAGTTCGACGTATTGTTCGGCGTCGAGCATTTGATAAAAGAGCAATTCTGAAAATTCGAGCGGAACGTCGGCGTCCAATGTTCCATGATGCAGTTGAAGCGGACCCGAAATATCAGCTAAATATGAATTGGCAGAGATGGAATTCCAGAACTCCGGGTTCTCTTCCGGTGAACCATATTGTTCCATTAGCGAGAATCTCCACGACCGCGGAGAGGGTGTTGGTGTGGGTGATGCACCTGGACCGCGGCGCCACTTGGTCAACAGGTCAGGGTAGGAAGCTACGACTCCCGCCCAGATCACGCCGGCTTTGATATCGTCCCGAATGACCATGGAGCGCAACGTGATATACCCACCCATGGAATGTCCCCACATGCCGATGCGGTTTGGGTCAGCATCGGGATAGCGCTCCATGGAAGCCACTGCATTCAGTACATCCACAGTGTAATCAGGATTACTATAGGCGCCGCTCGCTTCGCCCTCTGAATTCCCGTGGCCGCGATAGTCGGAGCGAAAGACGATATATCCGCTGCGGGCGATCAGGTCTACATAAGCGACGTATCGTTCGGTGGAAACATATACATCTGGTGGGATGAATCCGTGATTGAAAATGATAACCGGCCAACCGGTGGCAGGTTTTTCCCCATTGGGAACGGTCATTAACGCGTAGATTTTCAGGCCTTCTGAGCGATAGGAAACATAGTAACGGTTATAGTTCACACCGGGGTCGAGTACTTTCTCAATGACAATATCGCTGCCGGGATACTCTCGCACGCGCATTGCACGGATCTCCAGTGGATATGGAACTGCCGTCGCAGTAGGGACCGGTGTGGATGTGAGTGTGGGAGATGGAGTCAGTGTGGGAAGCGATGTAGCTGTTTCAGTGGGACTTTGCGTGGACATTGGTAAGGAAACGGCGGAGGTGGGTCTGCATGCCGAGAGGAGGAAGGAAACTATTGCCAGCCAGGACCAATAAAGATTTATGCTCTTCATTTCCAATATCCATTTTTATGAATAAACGATACAACCGCGCTCCACAAGTGTGTCGATCCATGATGGGAGTGTCCTGAACTCATTCCAGCGCAGATCCAACTTCTCAAGTTTTTGAAGTTGAGACAGACTTTCCGGCAGAGTGGACAAATGATTTGCGCGCAGATCCACGAATCGGAGATTTTTTAGCTTGCCGATCGAGGCGGGCAATGCGGAAAGTTGATTGAACCGCAGGTCGAGATCGGTCAGGTCTTCTGCATTGCCGATCGTTTCAGGCAGCGACTCGATTTGATTGTTTTCGAGAATCAGCTTGCGAAGTTTCTTCAACTCGCCAATGGAATCGGGAAGCGACGTAAGTCGATTCTTCATCAGGTGCAACTCGCGCAGGCTTTTCAGTCTGCCGATCGATTCAGGGAGCGAACTTATTTTGTTATTGTACAGTCGGAGTTCGATCAGTTCAGAAAGTCTCACAATATTTTCAGGAAATTCGCTCAGTTGGTTGTCTGTGATATTCAGGTATTGGAGTTCCTGTAGATTCCCGATGGAATCAGGAATACATGCCAACCCGTTATCGCTGAGATAAAGAAACTTTAATTTGTTGAGATTGCCGATCGATTCGGGAATGAATTTAAAGTGATTGTGCCCCAGATCGAGCATTCGCAAGTTGGTGAGATTTCCAACCGTGTCGGGCAGCACGGATAACTCATTGTTCCCCACGTTCAACACCTCCAACTGCGATGCGCTCCAGACTGTCTCTGGCAGGTCGCGCAATTGTTGGTTGTATAAGTTCAATACCTTTTGGTTATTTGTGTTTGGGAAAGAGATGTCTTCTGGATGATTTTGATGTTCCATATTTCATGGAAGTTTCGTGTCCCGGTTTTGTTACCTTCTACTTGATACTCTTCACTTCTTTTACCGACTTGATGATGATCTCTTTCAGCACTTTCATATCCACATCTTCCAGTTTGTTGATATACAAACATCCTTTGCCTGTGGAGTGTTTTCCGAGTTTCTTCATCAAGCCTTCGAACTGGTGGAATCCGCCGACAATATAGAGTGTCAGGTTTTGTTTGCGTGGAGAAAATCCGGTGATGAACCAGTCCAGTTCGCGGCCTGAATCGTATACCAAATGATGGTTGCCAAACCCAACAATGGCCGTTCCCCACATCTTGGCCCTGGACTTGGTAGCTTTTTCCATGATTTTCAAAATCTGGTAACAGTCTTCGCGTTTCCCATCATCCTTGATGGCGTTGAGAAATTTGTCCACGCTTAATTTGGTAGGTACGGTCTTGAGTTCGGCCATGATTTTCTCCTTTGATAAAGGCGGACACAGCGTTGCAGAAAAAATTATAGCATCACAGATGTATCAACTACCATTATGGGGGATGATTTTCTCTGACCTTTTGGTACCAGTTGCAAGCCTGAGGCCGAAACTTTCAGTGTATTTGAAATTAAACGGAATCCACGCGGCGAAACAAGACCGCGTGGATTTGGTCACTGATTGGTAAATTGCCTATTTGGGTGTCCTAGGGACCTTTGAATTTCCATAACTCCGCGCCAGCACCATCGTTGGCATTTGCCTGGAAATACAACTCATTATTGTGTACGGTCAAGTAGGCTGGGTTGGAGCTGCCCGCCGTGTTGATATCTACCACGCGGGTGGCAGTTGCGCCGTCGAACTTCCACAATTCAAAACCGGAAGCATCTCCGTTCGCACTAAAGTACAAGGCATTGTTAAACAATGTCAAATAGGTGGGTGCCGAATCGGCAGGACCCGGATTGATATCGAAGGCGCGAACAGGTGGATTCGTCCCGTCATATTTCCACAGCTCTGTTCCTGTGTTATCGTTGCCATTGGCGCTAAAGTACAACACGCCGTTGAATACGGTCAGGAAAGACGGATTGGAACTGCCCAACCCTACATTGATATCTGCCACCAGCGTTGGAGCGTTGGTGCCATCATATTTCCAGAGCTCTGTCCCTTTGCCGTCGTTGCTCATGGCGCTGAAGTACAGGGCACCATTAAACTCGGTTAGATAAGCGGGATTGGAATCTCCGGCATCCGGATTGATATCGCTGACGCGCAAAGGATTGCCGCCATCATATTTCCATATCTCTGAACCTCTGCCATCGCTCCCTGTTGCTCTAAAGTATAGAGCATTTTTGAACACAGTGAGAAAGGCAGGATTTGAATCGGCGACACCGCTATTGATATCTGTTACGCGCCCGGTGTCGCTGCCATTGAAACGCCACAACTCAGTTCCACCCTGGTCATTGCCGTTCGCACGGAAGTACAACATGTCACCATACTCCGTCAGGAAGGCTGGGTCAGATCCAGCGGCACCGGCATTGATATCCCGCACGAGGCTAAGCGCTTTCAAGCTTGTATCGTATCGCCAGAGTTCCGCTCCTGCACCATCATTTCGATTTGCCTGGAAGTAGAGTTGACCTTTGAACGAACGCAGATATGAAACGCCCGAGTCGCCTGCTCCCGGATTGATATCCACGACGCGCTCGATGGAGGATGTGCTCACAGTGGTCAGCGTAATTTCGAGCGTATATTGTTTGCTCGCTGCACCCACCGAACTGACAAGATCAACTTTGTAATCGCCGATGGCTGACAGCGTCCCACTCCACGAATTGACCAGATCCAGAGGTTTGATCGCCGTTCCGTTCGGCGCATAGATGCCCAAATTAATGTCGTTGGTCGGTGCGGTCAGTTTGACAGTGAGAATCTGCCCCGTGGACGCGGTGAAGATGTGACTGATCGTCTCGGGCGTCGCGATGTTTCCCGATAACGTCACTTTGGGGCTGGTCGGCGTGAAGGTAAGACGAATTGGCTGTTTGGTCGGGTTTGTCGTGGGAGGCGGGGTCACCAGCGGGTTTTCATAATACTTCGAATTCCGCGGAATCTTAATCTCCACCCCGGCTGAAAGTGTGACACCTCGATTCGCTTCCATCAAGATATTGAGTGCCGCATTATGATTGGGGTCGCTGGCGATCGATTGCCAGGTATCGCCTGATTTGACCTTGTAGTATATAACACAGGGCGGCTTATAGATCGGTCCTACACTGCCGATATTGGGCACTGTCAATTTCGTTGTGGTGGGATAGATCAGATTGGGATTGCTTACTTGAGGATTCGCCTGCTTCACCGCGTCAAAGCTTGCACCGTAGCAGCGGGCGATCTGGAGCATCCATTCGCCTTTTACCACATCGTGCATAATAGTGGAACCTTTTGTATACGAGCCTGAACCGCCGGGAGCCGCGTTAGTCACCGTGGTACTTGCTGGTTGAATAGTGCCAGCACCTCCACCGGATGCACTGGCTGTGTTTACGATCTTCTCCGCACTTGCATCTGCTGACGTGGTGGTGTAAACGGCGTTACACTGCACAAATTGATTGGTTGCAAGCGTTGTCTGGTTCGTTCCGCAGTTGATCGGGTCAGCGAAGTGGTCGTCACGTACGATGAACTGTGTGTTCACTAGCGTAGTAGCCCCAGTATTGGTGACGGTATAGGTATATGTAATCTGTTGATTGGCTCCGTTATAAGTGGCCACGTTGGCAGCGACAGTGATCGTCAGCACCTTGTTTTCTACCAGATTAATCGTTGTCGTGACGGTATTGGATTTTACACCGCCGATGCTTGCGCTGGCGACATCGGTTACTTTGCCAGCACTAATATCGCCTGCGTTGATGGGGTAATTGGTTATACAGATGACACTTTCTCCCGTCTCGAAACTCTCATCTTTATCTCCTGCGGTGTTCACTGCCGGACAGGCAACCGCCATCTTGTCATCAGTCACCGTAATTGTTCCGGTAAGAGCCGTGCTTGAAAGGTTGGTAACAGTAAAATTGTAGGCGATAACCTGTCCAGCAGTAGTGTAGGTATTGGGTTGCGCTTGAACAGCGAGGGAGAGACCTGCAGCCTCGGCCGCAATGATATTGTTGTTATTCGAAGAGCCTGAATTGGTGAAGATGCAGGCGACCATCAAGAGGATAACAACCGCCAACATCGAAAAACGGAGAAATCTACTCATCACTCAACCCTTTCTATACCAGGATTCAATCCTTTGGCCGGTTCGTGTAACTAAAGTATAGCAAGTTAATCTGGCAAAAGCAACCTATTTAACGTCAATAATGGATAACGATTCTGTGTCATGCTGAGGGGCGTTCTTTGCCCCGAAGCATCTCGGAAAGACTCATCCGAGACCCTTCGGTCGCTGGAAACCGCTTCCTCAGGGTGACATGATAGTGGTTTTGGCTTATCCATTATTCACGCTATTTAAGTCATTAACGATGGCGCATCCCTGCCTTGTTCCAAGTTTTTTTGAGCAGATTTTTCAAATTCTAACGGAATATTAATGGGAAATATACATCCCAACCCTTGCTAATTTTTTGAATTTGCGTAGAATGAAGTTTGCTCCGTTCAGGGTGCCCCCCTCACTCTGACCGGAGCATTTTCTATACCGCATTTATCCGCTCCAATCTGGAGCGTTTTTTTTGGAGAAAGTTTTGGTTTTTCCCAGTTCCTCTGGAAATCAGCCATAGTTTGTGCTACAGTAATAGTGCGAAGAATTGTTCGATGCATGAAAGGAGGTTGCCATGTCTCCAACCAAGCGAATGAACATTCTTCTGGCTGACGATGGTTCTCAACATGCACAGGCGGCTGTTGAGTTATTGCAGAATATTCCTTTCCCACCCAAAAGTAAAATATTTGTATTTCGTGCCTTTAACTCTGGGCAGATCCCTTTGATTCCCGAAATGGAACGTTCCCTTGAGCAAACGAAATCAAGCCTTTCGAAGGCAGGGTTTGGTGTAGAGACTGAGTTACACCTCGGTCCGCCTGTGGAAGGCATTCTTGAACGGGCACAGGATCGAAAACCGACTCTCATTGTTCTAGGGGCCAAAGGGCTACGCTCCACGGTCAGTATCCTGCTGGGTGGAGTGGCGCAGCATGTGGTGGAATATGCATGTTGTCCGGTATTGATCGTGCGTGCGCCTTGTACAGGCTTCCGGAAGATTCTCTTGGTCATCGACGGGTCACCATCCAGCATCAGCGCTGCACGCTACCTGGGAAAATTCCCACTCCCCAAACAGGCGGATGTACATATTATGCATGTTCTTCCGCCGATTCGTCCGCAAGTCATCATGGAACCTTACTATGGCGCCTGGCAGACCGTGTATGCGGCTTATCCAACACTGGAGGAGGAGACAAAACTTCGGGAGAAAGAGACAAAATCGGGAGAGGCGCTTCTCGAACGGACCTGCAAGATGATCCAACGATATGGAATTGACCCCGCTAAAGTGCTTGCGCGCGGCGATGCAGCAACCGAGATCATGGAATATGTGCGAAAGAAGCAGATCGACCTTGTCGTTGCCGGTTCACGAGGCTTAAGTCAATTCAAAAGTCTGCTGATGGGCAGCGTTTCCCGAAAGTTGGTCCATTATTCAGACTGTTCGGTCCTGATCGTCAAGGCACCCACAAAGGAGTGATCGTATGGAACTTGAAATCGGCAGGGTTACACACTATTACAACCATCTCGGTGTGGCAGTTTTGAAACTGGATGAGGGAATAAAAACCGGGGATCTGATCCACATTCTGGGACATTCCACAGACTTTACCCAAAGAGTAACGTCCATGGAAGTGGAGCACCACACAGTCGTATGGGTCAAGCCGGGAGATGATGTTGCGCTCAAGGTCATCGAACCCGTGCATGAACACGATATTGTGTATCGCATTACTGAAGAGGAATTTGCGCTGTAACCAGATTGAGAGCTGAAATTCAGAAGTGCTTTAAGGGGATACTTTCGATTCACACGGGACCTTGAGTAGATTATCAGGGCCTTTTCAAAATGAGTCCGCGAATATACGCTAATCTTCATGAATTATTCAAAATACCGTGTCAATTCGCGGAGAAAAAAACAGTGGATGCAACTTTAAGAATACCCTGATGATGGTATAATCTACAATCATGAAACATAATATTTATTTTGTGCAGGCCGCCGCTACCCTGGCTACGAGCGCAGCCCAATTTGGGACTGCTCTATGAACCTGCGGTAGTGTCGGCGGAAACATGCATTCCGGTCCCGAACCGAAACAGGTTCGGGATTTTTGTTTCATAAATCATCACTTGGTATAATCTCAAAATTCCTTCATCTGAGGTCCGAATGACTAAAAAACTGACTGGCAACGAGATCCGCCAAACATTCATTGATTTCTGCGTCGAGCACGGACATACCGCTGTGCCGTCCATGTCGCTGGC
>CAZKSG010000026.1:9857-33334 GCA_964555335.1 uncultured Anaerolinea sp. | reverse complement strand
GTGATGCGCATCAACCCGCCCGTGGACCCGCTCTTCCGCGTCGGTGAGATCGGGTTGGGATACGACAAGGACCGTGACCGAGTCGTCGTTTTCACCAAGGAATTGCTGACCGAAGAGGAAGATCCCGAATCAGCGGCGGTAGTCCGCTTTTGGGCATCGCGCACGCAGGTGCGGATGCTGGCCCGTTGGGGCGTGGAAGTCGCCTCGCGCGGACGTCCCGTCTGCCCGCAATGTGGTCAACCCATCGAACCCGAAGGACATTTCTGTCCGAAGAAGAACGGGTATAAGCACTAAATCTCTGGTACAGGTAAAAAGTTCTAAAGATTCTCAACTTTGAGATCTTTAGAACTTTTTTTGTTGCACGTGCACCGTTAACGTTTCATGAGTCCTTTCCAACAACGACTCGACTCCTGTGCTTTTCTTCTGATACACTCAGCCAATCATGGTGCCAGAGCAGTTAAAAACCGCGCTGCAATGTGGCGAGTACGAGCTTAAAGGACAGTTCGTACTCGGCTCGAACTACACCTTCCTGGTGGAGGTCCATCACGAAGGGGCGACCTATCCGGCTGTTTATAAACCGAGCCGCGGTGAGCAGCCGTTGTGGGATTTCCCGGAGAGCACGCTTGCCTTGCGCGAGGTGGCTGCTTATCTCGTCAGTGAGGCGCTTGGCTTTCACATCGTCCCGTTTACAACGCTGCGCGACGATGGTCCACATGGATCGGGGTCGCTGCAGCAGTTCATCGAGTACGATCCCAACTATCACTACTTTAACTTCACGCCCGAGGATCGGCTGCTCCTGCGTCCCATTGCGCTGTTCGACCTGCTCATCAATAACGCCGACCGCAAAGGTGGACACGTCTTTTTCGAAAACGGCACACATCAACTCTACGCCATCGACCACGGCATCTGCTTCCACGAAGAGGAAAAACTGCGCACCGTGCTCTGGGATTTCGGTGGGCAAAAGATTCCCTCCGAACTATTGGATCGCCTCCTACTCAGCCCAAGCCTGCTCGCTGACCTTCAGCCCTATCTCAGCCCGGAAGAGATCTCTGCCCTCTGCACTCGGGCCGAATCCATCCGTAAAAAAGGGACCTTCCCTCGTCAACCAAGAGACCGCCGCGCAATGCCCTGGCCACCGTTATAGATGTGTCAGGTACCTGAAACATGAAACGTGATACTTGACATTGAACACACAGGAGAACTCATGCATTACAAATTAGCCTTCATCGGGTTCGGAAATGTCGCCCGCGCCCTCGTCCGTTTGCTCGATCGCAAGCGCGAACTGCTCAAGGAAAAATATGATGTCACCTATTCCATCACCGGCATCGCCACTGGCAGACACGGATTTGCTGTGAACCCCGATGGACTGGATGCCAGCAAAGCTTTGGAACTCGTCGAAAATGGACAATCCATCCTTCCTCTTTCTTCTTTCGACGTGAACGATTCCATCTCGGTGATCCAACACTCCCAAGCCGATGTCATGTTCGAAAATTCCCCCGTCAACACTCAAACGGGACAGCCCGCACTCGATCACATTCGCCTTGCTCTCAATCTCGGTCAACATGCGATCACTGCCAACAAAGGACCCGTTGTGCATGGTTATCGTGAGTTAACGGAACTCGCCAAATCCAAAGGGAAATCCTTCCGCTTCGAATCGACTGTGCTCGGCGGCGCGCCGGTCTTTTCTGTATTCCGCGAATCGTTCCCTCTTGCCGAACTCTCCTCGTTCCGAGGCATCTTCAACGCAACAACCAACATCATCCTCTCACGAATGGAGAATGGCGAATCATATGAAGACGCGGTAAAGTATTGCCAGTCTATTGGTGTGGCGGAAACCGACCCCACCAACGATGTAGATGGCTGGGATGCCGCCATCAAGGTTGCCGCGCTGGTCACTGTATTGATGGACACTCCCTTCACACCCCAGCAGGTCAACCCCACTGGGATTCGCGGCATTACGCCAGAGATGATCGCCAAAGCCAAATCAGAGGGCAAACGGTACAAACTGGTCTGTTCAGCCGAGAAGGTCCGTGATACAGTCAACGCCAGCGTCGCGCCGCAGCTCGTAGACTCATCATCTCCTCTATACGGGATGATGGGTTCCAGCACCGGGCTTACCCTGCGCACCGATGCGATCCTGGATTACTCGATCACGCTTTCCGAAAAGCCCGGCATGCAGGGTGGACCTGTTGAAACAGCCTACGGTCTGTTTGCTGATTTTGTGAATATAGCGAGTGCTGCAAAGTAGTATGCGTCATTGTGGTGAAGCAATTGATATAACATCAGCCGAGATTGCTTCAGGCAAAAATCACCACCCTCGCAATGACGAAATATGGAGACCCTTCATGACCTTTCATGACCCCACATCCTACGTCGATTTGACACAAGGCAAGATCGCTCATATCGATTTCCATATCGTCGTGGATTTTCCATCACGGACCCTCGATATCGAAGCAACCTATCAGATGCAGCAACCTGTGCAGGGCTCGCTGTTTCTGGATACGTTCAAGATCGATGTGAACGAAGCGCATGTCAATGGACGTCCGTTGGAATGGGAGTTTGATCAGAGCGATGAAACACTTGGTGCTCGTCTGCACCTGAAGAATTTGAACGGCGATTCGAGTTTCACGCTCAGGTTCAAAACATCTCCTGAAGCACGCGCACTGCAATGGATGAATGCCTCCCAGACCGCGGGCGGCAAGCATCCATTTTTATTCAGTCAGTGTCAGGCGAGCAATGCACGCAGCGTCTTCCCCTGTCAGGATACCCCCTCGGTACGGTTCACGTATTCCGCCGAGGTGGAAGTGCCCAGGGAATTGACCGCGGTGATGGCGGCGGAGCAGGCCAGGGGTCCCGAAGGAAGCGGGATGTTCATCTTCAACATGCCGCAGCCCATCCCGTCCTATCTGTTTGCCATCGCGGCTGCGAATCTCGAGTTCCGGGAACTGGGACTGCGAACAGGCATCTACGCCGAGCCTGAGATCATTGACGCGGCGGCATGGGAATTTGCCGAAACCGAAAAGACAATTGTCGAAGCTGAGAAGTTGTTGGGACCCTATCTGTGGGGACGCTATGACATGCTGGTGTTGCCGCCATCGTTCCCGTTCGGTGGGATGGAAAACCCGCGTCTCACCTTCCTGACGCCGACCGCCATCCTCGGCACACGCGGACAGGTGAACCTGATCACCCACGAACTCGCCCACGCATGGACGGGCAATCTCGTCACCAACGCAACCTGGCAGGATTTTTGGCTGAACGAAGGCTGGACTACGTATGCAGAGCAACGCATCACCGAGATCCTGGAAGGAAAGGATTCGGTTGACCTGAACGCAGCCTACGATGAGAAGCGGACATATGAGATCATCGAACGCTCTGGCAAGGATTCTCCTGCAACTTGTTTAAAGGTTCCCAAGGAAGGTGAGGAAAAAGACGGCGATTCAATGACATCGCAGCTTGCCTATACCAAGGGCTGTTTCTTCCTCAGGGAATGTGAATATGCGGTGGGACGCGAACGGTTCGATGCATTCATTCAGAAATACATGAAGAATTTCCAGTTCAAGTCGCTCACGACCGAGAAGTTTCTCGATTTCCTAAAAACGGAACTGCCCGACGTGTTCGACAAAGTGGATGTGCAGACATGGATCTACAAACCCGGCATGCCCGAGACCTGGCACAGACCACAATCTCACTTGTATGATGAAGTGGAAAAGGCGCTGGCTGATCTCCAGCAAGGCAAATTGCCAGCGAAGGAACAGGTGCAGAACTGGCATCGATATCAGATGTTATCGTTCCTTCAGGGTCTGCCCAAAACATTATCTATAGACGACTGCAAAAAGCTGGAAGACGTTTTGGAACTTAAGAAGAGGAACGACGATCATTTCTTCTCTTATTTCTACGCCGTTTGCATTGCCAGCGGATACAAAGAGGTCCTGCCACGGGTGGAGACGTTCTTCGAGAAGATCGGGCGCATGTTGTATTTGTTCCCCATTGCCCACTCCCTGATCGAAACCGAATGGTCACGCCCTCTGACTCGACCTCTATTTGAGAAAGTTCGTGAGCGGCATCATCCCGTTACGGTGGGTGCAATGGAAGGGATGCTGAGACGAGCCGGGGTGTAGATCATTTTTTCCCAATTCGAAAATGGAGAGGCCAGTGGACCACCCTGGTCTCTTTTTCATTTCCCCAGGCAGAAACGAGATCGCCCCATACATCTTCGAGCGGGTGACGCCCTTTCTGCTCCTGATATCGCTGTGTGGCAGACCAGCTATTGAGGAAGCCTGCAAATTGGTCCAACGTCCAATTTGCTTTCATTTCGAAAGGAGGCGGGGTTATCTCTTCGAAAGGAAATGGGATCGTTTTATATCCTTCTTCAAGATAACGGATGCGATTGGGCCAGAATCCATTGAGCGTGTTGAAGTAATAGTCTTTGATGATCGCATCGATCTCAGGCGAGATCTCGGTCAGGTTGTAGGTCCAGGCGGCGAGGATGCCATTCGGTTTTAGCACGCGCATCACTTCGCGGTAAAACTCGTCGAAGTTGAACCAATGAATGGCAACGGCAACCGTGACCAGGTCCGCAGAAGAATCGGGCAGCGAGATATGTTCCGCCGGCTCAGTGTGATAGTCCACTTTGGGGTGGGGGTAGGCACGCGAGATCTGCTCGGCGCTGGCATCGGTGGCAAAGACCTTGTCGAAGTAATTGGCCAGTCCCACCGCGGCTTGACCGTTACCCGTTCCGCAGTCCCATGCGAGGGAACGCTCCGGTGCGAGGGAGGCGAGATAGGCATAGATTTCTTCAGGATATTTGGGCCGATATTGTGCGTAGGTTTGGGATTGTTTGGAGAAGTGATCTTCGAAACGTGGGGAATTATTTTTCGTTTCCATATTCTTGAACACCGATAAGAATTTTTGATAAGGAATGGGTGGAGCGATCATTTCAATAATTCTCTGCATTCCTCCAGATCCAACACTTCGACCTTCACCCCATGCGCTTCCATTAACACACGGGACGACTCGCATCCCTCCCAGCTTGCACCTGCAACGATCTTCGGAATCCCCAGCATTACGATGGGGCCGGCACACATGATGCAGGGAAAGGCGCTGGCATACATGACCGTCCCCGCATAGTTTTCCTGCAAACCCGCTACCCGTAAAACATCGATCTCGGCGTGGCTGGTGGGGTCGTTCTGCGTGTTCATGCGGTTGCGTCCCACAGCGATGATCTGACCATCGCGCACCAGGACGGCTCCATACGGATAGTCGCCATCTGCCGCGGCAGCCTTTGCTTCTTGAATGGCGAGCGCCATAAATTCATCCATGTGAATGCTCCTTACTCATGAATTAGGATACGGGTAAAATAGGTGAATAAAGTATAGCACGTCAGAACTTTGCAGTTTCGAGGGAGAGTTTGATGGCAATCACCAAACAACGCACACTGGAGTACCTGGAATACGAATGGGGGACCTACGTGGAGCGGTTCCGCCGCCTGCCAAAGGATGTACAGGAAAAGCGCGTCAGGAACAACGGATACGAATCCTTTCGGGATATGCTCGCACACATCCTTTCGTGGTGGGAGGAAGGCATGGGTATCCTCCGTGCCATTGCGGAGGAGCGCGAGTTCGAACGCAAAAAATATGACTATGATGTCTTCAACGCCGAGGCGGTTGCCAAATACAAATCATGGGATGAAGCCGAGTTCATGGCTCACTTCGAAAAGACGCGTCTGCAAATGGCGGCCGACCTGGGGTCCATGAAAGAGGCTGTGTTCGAGAACCGCCGCGTCAAAGGTTGGCTGAACGGCATCGTCTTCCACCATGCCCGCGAGCATCTTGTCGCGTTGAGTCGCTTCCTGACGATGGACGTGCTGGAGAACGAGTGGTCGGAGTACATCGAACGTTTCAACCGCCTCGATGCGGAAAAGCAGAAGGAATTTTTATCGAAGCAGGGAGTCGAAAGCTTCCATGAGATGCTGGGGCATATTGTGGGCTGGTGGGAGGAAGGGGCACGCATCATCACGGGCATTCTGAATACGCCCGGCTTCAGCTGGACCGAGCCGGATGTCGATCCGTTCAATGTGATGTTGAAGAAAAAATTCGCCTCCTGGTCAGACGATGACCTGCACAGGCATTTCGAGTCGCTCCGCCTTGCCCTGATCGAGATGGTCGCCAAACTGCCGGAGGATGCCTTTTTGAACAAGGATATCGAAGGCTGGCTGGCCGCCGACGTTGTGGAACATCTTGATGACCACGCCCTACCTGCAGCATAACCATGGACAAACACATCATTTATCTGGCGCTTGGCTCCAACCTGGATGACCGCGCGGAGAATCTGAAGGAAGCGATCGCCTCCCTGCCTCCGCAAATGGAAGTGAAGGCCAAATCGCAAGTCTATGAAACGCCGCCCTGGGGCTATGAAGACCAGCCGCGTTTTTACAACCAGGTCTTGAAGGCGCAGACCTATTTGCAGCCGGAACTGCTACTCAAGCACATCAAACGGCTGGAGATCGCGCTGGGACGCAAAGCCACCTTTCGCAACGGTCCGCGCCTGATCGATATTGATATCCTCTTCTATGATGAACTGGTGTTGAACACTTCCTCGTTGACCCTGCCGCATCCGCATCTGCATGAGCGTGGATTCGTGCTGCTGCCGTTGATGGATATCGCACCCGACCTCATCCATCCGGTGACGAGGAAGAGCGTGCGCGAGATGGTGGCAACCTGCAACCTGGGTGGGATCAAGCAGGTGGTGTAGGGTTTGCGGGTTATAATCATTTAATACTCACTGGAGGCAGATGATGACCGAGATCAAACCGCTGAATTGGACTGCCAAACCCGGCATTGGACTGACCGTCGTGCGCCGCGGCGATGGCGGTATGACCCTGACGTTTACAGACTTATCAGACGCGACCTTGAACGAATGGCGCGAGTTCGCCATGGAACACCTGCTCGGTGTGGACCGCCGCACGCGCAATCTCTACGATATTCGCGCGGTGAAGGATGTTCCCGAGAAGGCCGTCCGTATGGCCGTGGAAGCGAACAGTGACCCCTCGGCGCGCAACATTCGCGTGGCGGTTGTAGTAGCAGATGAAAAGGTCGCAAAGTCAATCCGTGATGTGGCCGCGCTGACGCTACCCGAAACCGCCGCTGCCATGAAGATCTTCACCGACATCAATGAAGCCGAAGCCTGGCTGGGCCGCCCGCTCGATCAGATACCGTAATCTTTTCATATCATTGCGAGCTCTTTGGGCTCGCAATGACATATTGTTCTATGAAATCCCCATCTTTACAAGTTGGAAGTCATATTTTTAATTGGGGTTCTCGCACGTATGTGATGGGAATTCTCAATGTTACGCCGGATTCGTTCTCAGGAGACGGGCTGTTATCCCCCTCTCCCTCTGGGAGAGGGACTGGGGGTGAAGGAGAAAGCCCCGCCCTTGCTCAAGCCAAAGATTTTATTGCCAACGGCGCAGATATTCTGGATGTGGGCGGCGAATCCACCCGGCCCGGTTCGGAACCGGTAAACGCAGAAGACGAGATGCGACGTGTCCTCCCGGTCATTCAGGCGATACATCGCGAATTTCCCGATGCGTTAATTTCCATCGATACCTATAAAGCCAAAGTGGCGGAAGCGGCGTTCAAAGCGGGTGTACACATTCTCAACGATGTCTGGGCGCTTCGTGCGGACCCGGAACTGGCATCTGTTGCCGCGGCGTTTCACGTCCCGGTAATTTTGATGCACAATCGCAGCAACCCTGCCAGTGTGGAAGTCCGCACTCAGTTGGGCAATGCCTACATCGGTTCTGTGTATGAGAATTTGATCGAGGATGTGAAGCGCGAACTACTCGCCAGCGTGGAGTTGGCGGTGAAGGCCGGGGTGGATGAGTCGCGTGTCATCCTGGATCCCGGTGTCGGCTTCGGCAAGACGCGGGAGCACAATCTCGAGCTGATCAACCGCCTCGACGAGATCCGCTCATTGGGCTTTCCAGTCCTGTTAGGTCCATCCCGAAAATCGTTCATCGGCTTTACACTTGACCTGCCTCCTGACCAGCGCGTGGAAGGCACAGCCGCCACGGTGGCCGTCGGTATCACGCGCGGCGCGGACATCATCCGTGTGCACGATGTGAAGGAGATGGCGCGTGTGGCAAAAATGACAGATGCGATTATCAGATAGGATGTCGTTGCGAGGAGCGCTTTTTGCGACGAAGCAATCTCACGTTTAATCGGGGATTGCTTCGAGCTTCGCCCTCGCAATGACATAGGATGAATTATGTTCAGCGACTACGGCAAAGAACTCCTACGCAGTGGAATTATCGAAGCAAAATCAGGCAACCGGGAAAGCGCACGCCGCTATCTCGACCGTGCCGTGTACATGAGCAACGATCACGATGTGCTTGCCGAAGCATGGTTTTGGATGAGCGCAATGACCGACGACAAGGCGGAGAAACGCAAGGCGCTCGAAAATTGTCTCGCTCATGATTTGCAGCACGCACGGGCACGCCGGGCACTGGCGATTTTGGATGGCAAGCTCAAAGCGGACGAGATCATCGACCCCGATCAATTGCCAGCGGCTCCGGCCGGGCTTCACGAAGCCAACGCCGACCGGTTCATGTGCCCCAAGTGCGGCGGGCGGATGAGCTTTGCCCCGGACGGGCAGTCGCTGGCATGCGAGTATTGCTCCCGCAACCAGAAGTTCAGCGCCGCACAGCCGGGCAGTGCGGATGAAAAGGATTTCATCATTGCCATGGCCACCGCTCGTGGACACGGCAAGCCGCTCGACCAGCAGGTCTTCCATTGTGAAGGCTGCGGTTGTGAATTCATTCTGCCGCCGAACCAGCTTTCATCGGTATGTGTGTACTGTGGTTCGCCGCACGTGGTGAACTGGGAATCGGAGGAGCAACTCCTCGCACCCGATGGGATCATCCCGCATGCGTTCGACCAGAAACGCGCCATTCAGGTCCTGATCGAATGGGTGAATTCGAACGAAATCAAACCGGAAAAACAGGTGGACCTGCCGCGCGGCGTGTACCTGCCCTTATGGACGTTCGATCTCGGCGGCGAATTGGACTATGTGGGTGAAATGGTGGATGACAGCGAGATTCAGTTGGGACGCAATCGCCCAAAGATAATCCGCGTGCGCGATACCTACCCGGTGCAGGTCAACGACATCCCGATCCCCGCATCGCGCAAGCCTTCGGCCGTGTTCCTGAAATTGCTGCCTACATTCGAGTTGAAAGGCGTCAAACCGTACGACCCACGTTATCTCGTCAACTGGCCGGCGGAGGTCTACGATATCCCCATGGCAGAAGCCTCGTTGGATGCTCGTGCCCAAAGCTTGAAACGATATAAAAACGACCTGCCCATGCTGCTCAACCTGACGAACCTCCTCTCCACCTCCTCCGCCAAATTGACCGTGGACTCGTTCCGCCTCAACCTGCTGCCGGTGTGGATCACCGAGATCCCCTTCAGCGGGCGTGAGCATTTGGTTCTGATCAACGGGCAGAACGGAAAGGTCGCCAGTGATCTTTCGGAGAAGAAGGAAGAAAAATCAAACGGATTGATGGATTGGCTGGGAGATTTGTTGGAGGGGTGAAGTTCTCTGCCACAGAGTCTTTTTAATAATGTTTCTTGAGCTTTGCAACTACTTGAAGCGGCTCTTTCAACTCATGTTCCCACACGCGGATAACCTTCCATCCCAGTTTCCGCAATTCCCTGTTCAGAGATTTATCCAGCCTGTATAAATCTACTATAACGCCAATCTAATGCGTCTCTGCTTGGATATTTACTCTTTGAGCTTGGCAAAATCAACTTTTCCCCATGTAAACCTTTCAAACCATGCTGTAAAACTGGGCCATCTTCCTCTTCCAAAATATCCTTACGCACTTGGATAATGAAATCAGGCGTCACACCTATAATGAAACTATCATAGGTGGCATGGTGCAATTTACAAAGCGATAATCCATTTTCAATTATTGACTTTCCCTCTGGTAAATTATCTGGAATGATATGTGCTGCATCAAGCAGTTCCCGATGCTTTAAACGACAAAATGCACATTGTGATCTGTAAGCGTCAAGGACTTTCTCTCTAAAACTTCGCTGTTGCAGCCTTATTTTCACCGTGGATGTCAAATAGGCATGTCTTGCATCAGAGACTTCCGCTACTTGGCGTGAAATATTTATTGCAGAATATTCAAAGGCAGGAATGGCGTCATCCACAGCAACTTTGAACGTTAAACTACTTTGATCATCACCAATTATGTAAACAGGAAAAGTCGCCAGGTATTTCCCCGGCTCGATTCCATGTAAATATACTAGCGGGCGTTTTAATTCAAAAACTTTTCTCAACCCTATATTGTCACGGTGTTTTGGATCAGTACCGCGATAACGATAAAGCAGAAAACTATCTTTTCCAAAATAATCATCGTAAGGACCTTTGGGTGCAGTTGTGATTGATAGCGGTAAATCAAGAATTTGCGGTTTGAATATCCCTTGCGGAGCTATAAGAGGAATCCGTTGACTTTGAAACTCAAATCCTTGTTCGAGTAGTTTTCTAGGTAGTACATCCCCGTGCAAATTGACCTGTTCAGAAAGCCAATTGAACGCTGCCAATCGAACTTGCAAGTCAATATCCATAAAATAATTTTACTCTATTCATATAGGCTGTTCACCTTCTTTCTTCTTTCCTTCTTTTCCACATTCCCCATAATTCATCCTTCATCCTTCTGCCTTCATCCTTTACAATACTCCCATGCCCTCCACCATTCCCATTCTGCGCACGCGGCGTGAACGGCGGTTGGCCCGTCAACGGGCGGGTGAACTGCGCACGCGCAACATGCTGCTCAGCGCCGGGATGGTCCTCTCGCTGCTGGTCGCGGCGTTGATCATCGTGGCGGCCTTCTCCTATGTAAGTCTCACGCGCGACCTGCCGTCGGTGCAGTCCCTGCCGGTGTTGCTCAACCCACCCGATGGACTCCTGCTTCAACCCACGCGCATTTACGACCGCACGGGGGAGAACGTCCTCTTCACTTTTGCGCCCAATGACTCGCCGCGGCGCTACATCCCACTCAGCGATACGAATCCACAATATCTTCCCAAGTCATTAGCCGACGCGGTCATCGCCCAAAGCGACCCCACGTTCTGGAAGCACACCGGGTACACCTTCGACGATGTGACCCAACCGGGCTCGCACCCCACCATTGCACAACGTCTCGTCTTTGACCTGCTGCTCTTCAATGAGCCGCCATCCCTGCGCCGTGCGCTGCGCGAACGTCTGCTGGCAGCCCAGGTCACCGCCCAATATGGACGCACGCAGGTGCTGGAGTGGTATCTCAACTCGGCCAATTTCGGCCGCTACGCGTTCGGCGCCGAGGCAGCCGCACAACTGTACTTTGGAAAATCCGCCGCCGAACTGTCCACCGCCGAATCCGCCATTCTCGCCGCGGTGAGCCACTCGCCGAGCCTGAACCCGCACGACGCACCGCAGACCGCCCTCGAACGCGGGCGCGAGACGGTCCATTTGATGGCCGCGTTTGGATTTCTCTCTGAGGAAGCAAGGGATAACGCCCTCGGGGAATCTCCCGTCTTTCAGACTCCGCCTCCTGTAAAGCCGCAGGTCGCCTCCGCCTTCGTCAACCTGCTCCTCACCCAGCTCGACTCCCGTTTCCCCCGCGAACGCATCGAACGCGGTGGGTTGACGATCATCTCCACGCTCGATTACGATGTGCAAACGCAATCGTCCTGTGTCACCGCGTTTTACACAGCCCGATTGGCCGGCCTGCCCGACCCCAACATCCAATGTGACTCGCTGCGCTTCCTTCCAGCCCTGCCGCCAGAGCTGGAAGCGAAGGATTCCTCCGCCAGCGCGATCATCACCGACCCGAAATCCGGGCAGATCCTGGCTGTGGTCGGTGAAACCTTTCAGGCGCAGGAAACGCCGTTGATCGGGGCGCATCCGCCCGGGTCCGTGCTCGATGCGTTCGTTTATCTGACCGGTTTCACGCGCGGGCTGAGTCCCGGGTCGCTGATCTGGGATATTCCCGGCCGAACCGAGGTCCAGAACTTTGATGGCCAATACCACGGTCCCATGCGCCTGCGCATCGCCATGGCAAATGATTATCCTGCCCCGGCAGCACAGGTCCTTTCGCAAATGGGTGCGGAAAATGTGAACAAGATCACCTCGTCGTTCGGGATTTCGCGCGAGGGTGACCTGTCGCTGCTCGATGCTGCCGGTGCGTTCGGCGCCTTCGCACGGCAGGGCGTGTACTTTGGGCAGGAATTTGACGGCGCGTTCAAACCGGTCACCGTGATCCGTGTGGAAGGCAACGATGGCAGCCTCTGGCTCGACTGGTCCACGCCGCAGGCCAAGCCGGTGGTCACGCCAGGGCTGGCCTACCTGATGAACCATGCCCTGAGCGATGAGACCGCGCTCGAGGGAACGCTGCGAAGCTCGAACGTATTGGATGCCGGGACGACTGCCGCGGTGAAGCTCGGCCAGACCCGAGATGGGCTCGATGCCTGGACGATCGGCTATTCACCCACGCGTGTGGTTGCCGCATGGACGGGCACTCGCCAGGCTTCTCCCCTGCAGGATGGCCCGAGGAGTGCTGCCATCTTGTGGAATGCGCTGATGCAGATCGCCTCCCAGAATTCCCCGCGCGATGGCTGGACGGTCCCGACGGATGTGTCGGTGATGAACGTCTGCGATCCTTCGGGCATGCTGCCCACGGCAGATTGTCCGAATCTGGTGAGCGAAGTATTCCTGAACGGCAATGAACCGATCCAGGCCGATACCCTGTATCGCAAGTATTCCATCAACCGTGAGACGGGTCTGCTGGCCACGGTGTTCACGCTGCCACAACTCATCGAAGAACGGGTTTACCTTGTCGTCCCGGAGGATGCGCGGAGCTGGGCCCAGGGCGCAGGGTTGACGATCCCGCCTGCGAAGTATGATGTCATCCAGTCGCCACAGCTCAACCCGAACGTAAACATCACCTCACCGCAATTGTTCACCGAAGTGAGCGGCAGCGTTGAGGTCAACGGCACAGCGGCAGGGGACGATTTCGTCTCGTACCGAATTCTGGTGGGGCAGGGCTTGAACCCGCAGGAATGGATTCAGGTAGCCGAAGGGACTACGCCTGTGACCGATGGTCTGCTCGCCGAGTGGAACACAAAGGGATTGAACGGGTTATATGCGGTACAGCTGCAGGTAATACGGACCGATCAAAAAGTGGACACGGCCATCATTCAAGTGACAGTGAAAGAGAAGCAGTAACGACTTTATTGTAGAGGAGAGAGCATGAACGAAAAACTTATCGTTGTTTTGTCCATTTGCGGTTCCCTGTTCATTTTCGATGCCATTTTTCTTGGCATGATCCTCGTCACCCGCCGCAAGGTGGCACAGGCCAGCACGTGGCCATCCACGCTGGGAACAGTGACCCTGTCCATGATCCAGATGCGGCACAGCAACGATGGTTCGACGCCCTACCCGGTGGTCCAGTATTCGTATCAAGTGACGGGACAGCCGTATCAGGGGAGCAAGGTGATGCCCGGACCTGAAGTGGGGGGGACAGGCGCACGCAAGGTTGTCGAACGGTATCCCGCCGGCGCGCAGGTGATGGTCTATTACAACCCTCAAAATCCATCCGAAGCATTGCTTGAACGCGGTACACCCGGTTTCATCAAATGGTTCTGGGTCATCCTCGTGATTTTGGATGCGTTCTTATGTGGGTTGGGTGGGATCTTGTGGTTTACGCTATAAAAGTAAAACACATGTCGTTGCGAGGAGGGCGCTTTTCCCAACGAAGCAATCTCCTCTGATACGTGATTCTCTTTGATAAGCCAGGTCTGTTTAATGGGAGATTGCTTCGGGCTCTGCCCTCGCAACGACATGCTTGTCCTGCATTTTATTTTTGATATTCGGCACTCCCATTTAAGGAGCCACCCGCCCTCGGCGTTGCTCCAACAGCTTTTGTATCCGCACGTATTTCTCGCGCGTCAACGGGAACAGCCATGCAAGCAGGATCGTCCCGCACACGATCGACGCGCTCAGCGGCGAAACCAGCAGGCGGATCATGTGTAGCGCCGAGTCGGTCTGTGCGAATCGCAGGATCCCTTCCGGTGGGGAAACATATCCGGATGCGCCCAACAATTGCAACGTAATAAAGATGACCAATGCCCCGGTCAATTTGCGGATGAGGGTGCGGATGCCGTAAAAGATGCCCTCCTGCCGCCGACGCGTGCGCAGCTCGTCCCATTCGATCACGTCGGCGAACATGGAGTCAGGTAGTGTGTACGCGGCCGAGACGCCGATCCCTGCCAGCGCGGCGACAATGAGTAGATAACGTGTGTCTCCCGGCTGAATGGTGAAGATCATCAACTGCACCGTCACCCAGAAAACCATGCCCCACATATAGGCTTCACGTTTATTCCGCCAGCGCGTGAACCACAACCAGAACGGGATGAACACAATGCACACCACCATCAGGATCCCAAAGAATGCCGACTCATACGCCAATGGATATCCAAGAATATTGATCGAGGCAAGCAGATCCCCCTGGGCCACCCAATATAACAAAAAATACGGAAACGCCACGGCCATCATATCCACCGCCGACCAGTTAAGCATGTGAATGCCCACCGCATAGCGGAACGGAATGTTCTGCCATGCCGCCGAAAGCGTTTCACGAAAAGGCATGGATTCGGTCTGTTCAGGTGTGGATGTTTCGCGCACGAAGATTCCCAGCAGCAAAAGAGGGATCGCCCCGATGCCGCCGAAGATCGCCCCAACTAGCATGAATCCCTGCTGCTGGGTACCGCCCGCTGCTAGAACCCTGTCCACGATGGCGGGTGCGGCTACCACAACGGTCAGCGCGCCGACGAGCTGAAAGAAGGAGCGGAAACTCGTCAGCGTGGTGCGTTCATCGTAATCGGGAGTCAGTTCCGGCGTCAGCGAAAGAAACGGGACGGAGATGAGGGTCTGCAATGTGTCGGCGATCATGAACGAGAGAGTCACATAGATCAACAACGCCACCTGGCTGTCCCATTTGGGGGCAGACCAAAGCATGACGAAGCTCAACCCGAACGGGATGGCAAACCATAACAGGAACGGGCGCCGCCGGCCCCAGCGCGTGTTGAGCCGATCGCTGAGAATGCCGATGATCGGGTCGTTGACCGCATCCCAGACGATGCCCAGCAACGCACCGTAGGAGGCGAGGCGCGGGGTCAATCCCACCACGTCGGTGAGATAGATGGCATAAAAGATGGAGCGCATCATGCCAACGCTGGAGATTCCCCAGTCTCCCGAGCCATATAACAATTTCATCCAAAAGGGAATGCGAGTCTTCAAGCGTGCGTCCATGAACCATGGTCTTTCTAGAGATACATATAAAACAGGCTGCACAACAAAAAGTGACGTTTCCATCATACCTGATTCTTCCTGATTTCCCGCTGCAATTGCCCATCTTCTGACAAAAAAAGATAAATTGGTCTCGTTACATTCCTGTAAACTGATATTTCCAAAATGCAAAGTGGAAGCCTGTAACCTTTTGCTATAATGCCAGTCAATAAACCGAAAAGGCAAACCCGTCGAAAGGCGGGGGCGCAAAGCCATGGGTCTACCGTCACCGAAGCGTGACCATGATCGCCAGGCCGCCGAAGACAAATAACGCACATAGGCGAGCCTGGTTTTCCCAGGCTCGTTTTATTTGAACCTTTTAATTTTTGTTCGATAAAGGCAAACCCCGCGAAAGCGGGGGACGCAAAGCCATGGGTCTACCGTCACTGAAGTGTGACCATGATCGCCAGGCCGCCGAAACAGACTCCCCGGTCTTTGCGGTCACTGAGCGCCTTTATCAAAGAGATGGATCATGACGCTTACCATAAAAACCGCAAAGACCGCACAACGAATCATCCTCCTTGCTGCGATTTTTATAACTGTTTTTTATAACCCGCTCTCCACGAAGGCGCTGGAGACTGCTGTTGACCTGCCCAGCCTGACAGAGTTTTCCCAATCGGTTCAGAACGGCAACGCAGATGTACTACGTGGCGTGTATGTGACAGATGTGTTCGCCCTGCCCATCGTCCAGCAACCCGCGGGAAATGCCGGATACGTCTCCGCCACCGATGGTGAGCTCACCCAGTTCCGTATGGCAACCCAATTTGGCAATGTCGGGTTATTGGCGCACAATCACCTTTCCGGCGAACTGTTCTCACAACTTGCAGTTGGGCAGGAAGTACGCCTCATCTTTGGCGATGGAAAGATCGAAACCTTCGTCATCACCGAAGTCCTGCACTATCAGGCCTTG
Organism: uncultured Anaerolinea sp.; assembly: GCA_964555335.1. Taxonomy (GTDB): domain Bacteria; phylum Chloroflexota; class Anaerolineae; order Anaerolineales; family Villigracilaceae; genus Defluviilinea. The sequence goes on along the minus strand of CAZKSG010000026.1, from coordinate 17,037 downwards.
CAGCCCACCAGCCCCTACAGTTCCTTCCGCAACATCGACAAACAGGATGAAACCCTGAGCGCCGAGCAGATGTTCAAACGCGTTTACTTTGGCGACCGGCACGTCACCTTCCAGACCTGCATCAATGCCAATGGCAATGCCAGTTGGGGACGCCTGTTCATTGTCGCCGTACCGAAACCTGCCGGGGCATAAGTGGAAGGGATCTTGTGAATTAGGCACGCGTCATTCCCAGCCGCAGGTGGATCCCGTTAGCAATCTGTTTCTTCTCCTGAGAATCGATCAGCCCCGCAAATGCGGGGCTGATTTTTATTTATCAATCTTATTTTTCCGGAACCACATTCACAAGGACTGCGCGCACCATGCGGCGGGATGAGTAGGTCTGCGATGCTTCCCTGTAATCCTCACAAGTGACAAGCGTCAGCCAGGGTTTCTCCTCATGCTGGAACACAGACGAAGTATCTGTAGGTGTAACCGCCTCGTTCTCACGAACTTCATAAATATATACCTGTCCAAACGCGTGGATCTTGATCTGGTCGCCATACTTTAACTTCTTCAACTCTGCAAAAGGACCAGGTCGATTCAATGCATCCCAAACATGACCGGTGAGGACCGAGTTGCCGTTCCAAGTGGGGTAGGCCGAACCGTTAAGCCAGCCCGCGTTTTGGTCGAGCCAGGTCACATCCCATTTGCCATCCTTGAGCGGCACGCCGACAATCGTCATCTTCACGCCCAGGCGGGGGATCTCCAGCCACAGGTCCGTTGAAGCGTACGCCAGGTCCACAGGTTGGGCAGGGAGTTGAGTTACTGTATTCATGGGGAAACCGGTGGCAGGCAGGAATCCAGAAGTAATAGTGGTACTTCCGCCACCCGATCGAGCGACAGTGAAGTTGACAAGCGCATCAGACAACCCATTATTCAATTCGTTGCCGGCCAGGTCTTCGATGGATGTAGTGCCACAAACAAACAGGCGGTATTTGCCAACCGGCAAAGCCACGCCGCCGTTGATGTTCAATGTTGCCACGAACGGGCCGCTTCCGCCATTGTTGGTATACGAGACAGAATCGACCGTGATCTGAGCATCGTCCAGCACGACACCACCTGCACAACTCAGGGTTTCAAAGGTGGCATTCGTGCCATTCTCCACCAACAGGTAATTGGCAACACTGTTTGCTGCACCGGCTGAACCATCGTTCTTCACATCTTCGCTGAAATGGACGATCAGTTGTGTGGGGCCGGTAGCGACTGTCTTATTATTGGCAGGCGTGGATGTGGACATGGTCGGGAAGCCAAGATCAATGATCCAGGTGTAGGATGCGGGGCTTGAATCCACGTTTCCGAGCGCATCTACTGCGCGCACCTGGAAGGTATGTGAACCCGCACTAAGACCAGTATAGTTTGCCGGACAAGCCGCGAAGGCGCTGCCATCCATGGAGCATTCGAAGGTGGCACCCACTTCCGGGCTGTCGTAGGTGAACGTTGCATCAGTGACATTGCTTGGGTTGGAGGGCTGGGTCAGGATCGTGGTATTTGGCCCGGTCTGGTCGATCGTATAGAATTCGCCGGTTGTGAAATCGCCATTCCCAATGCCAGCCCCACCAAGCGGATTACTGGACCCATCGATAATCGTATCGTTGTCGGAAACATCGAGCCGAAGCGTACCATCGCCGCTGACCGAGTTAACGGTCACAGTCCAGGTTGTGCCTCCGCCAGATACACTGGACACACTGCCTGCCACCGTTCCGGCCGTGGTCAAGGAAAAATCGCTGATGTCTACGCCAGTCACATTTTCACTGAACGTCACTGTGAAATTGACACTCACCGCGCTGGTTGGATCGGCATCTGCACGGACGCTGGATACAACGTATGGAGCGGTATCATCGAGGTCGTTGACGGTGATCGTGAACTCTTCAGCGAATGTCGAGTTTCCATCATCGGTTTGGATACAAATGGTATAGGAATTCTGTGTTTCAAAATCGAGGCTGGTAGCCGTCTGCAGTTCATCACCGGAAACACCGCCAATCTGGAAGGCACCGTTATCCGATGCAGTCGCGCCGGGGCAGGCTGCATCGAGGACAAGGCTGTAGGTAAAGATGGAGCTATCCACATCAAAGGTGGTTAGGGTTCCGATCAGAGTGCCTGACGGTTGATTTTCATTTACATTGTCATTGGACAGATCAATGTTTGTGGGCGTGTCATCCACAATCGTGACCGTGACCTGGAAAGTGTCTTCCACGAACAGACCACCGGTATCGGTGGCACGGATGGTGATATCCGCGATGCCACTGGTCTCGGGGGTGTAATCCAGTGTAAAGTTAGCCGGGTCCGCAATGTTGACCGAAGTGAAAAGTCCCGGGTTTGTGTTGCCTACAACCAAATATGTCAGTTGCGGGTCGGCATCTTCCAGGTCTGCAAAATTGGGATACAGATTGAAGACAGTATTAGCCGCATCTTCAAGTACATTCACATCTGCAATCGGCGCGCTGACCGTCGGCGGATCATTCACACCATTGACCGTAACATTGACCGTGGCACTATTGCTGTTGCTGGTGCCGTCATTGGCAGTATAGGTGAAACTGTCGGTACCATTGAAGTTGGCATTCGGAATGTACGTCAGGTTGGGATCGATGAACGAACCGGTTCCGTTCGTAGCGCTATTCACGGCGTTATAGGTCAACGTGTCGCCTTCGGTATCTGTACAATCAGGCGTTGTCATCCCAGCTGTATCTTCACTTGTTGTGATCGAAACATCGTTACAAACAGGCGCATCGTTGATCGCGCTGACGGTGACATTCACCGTGGCACTGTTGCTGTTCACAGTGCCGTCATTGGCAAAGTAGGTGAAGTTATCGGCGCCGTTGAAGTTGGCATCTGGAACGTAGGTCAAATTCGGATCAATAAACGAACCAGATCCGTTAGTGGCGTTATTGACGACGCTATAGGTCAGCGTGTCACCATCCACATCATTGCAGTTGGGCAGTGTTGTCCCGGTTGTGTCTTCATTTGTGGTGATCGAGACGTTATTACACACCGGCGCATCATTGGCCGCATTGACCGTAACATTCACGGTAGCGGTATTACTATTGCTGGTCCCATCGTTCGCGATGTATGTAAAACTGTCTGAACCATTAAAATTGGCATCGGGGACGTACGTCAGATTAGGGTTGACGAATGAACCGGTCCCATTTGCAGCACTGTCAATTGCGCTGTAGGTCAATGGATCACCTTCAACATCCATACAATTGGGCAACGTTGTTCCGGTCGTATCCTCATTGGTCGTAATCGAGACATTGTTACAGACTGGTGCATCGTTCACTGCGTTGACAGTCACATTCACTGTTGCACTATTGCTGTTCACAGTGCCGTCGTTGGCATAGTAGGTAAAACTATCTGAACCATTGAAGTTGAGGTCGGGCATATAGGTCAAATTCGGATTGACAAACGAACCCGTTCCACTGGTCGCGCTATCCACGGCGATGTAAGTCAGGGTATCGCCATCGACATCAGTACAGTTGGGGAGAGTCGTTCCGGTTGTGTCTTCGTTCGTGATGATCGAGACATTGTTACACACGGGTGCATCGTTCACCGCGTTGACAGTAACGTTGACCGTGGCAACATTACTGTTGTTGGTCCCATCATTGGCAGTGTACGTGAAGCTATCTGTACCGTTGAAATTGGCATCGGGGATGTAGGTCAGGTTTGGGTCCGCGAACGAACCGGTTCCATTCGCGGCGTTGTCTACGGCACTATAGGTAAGCGTATCACCTTCCGTGTCAGTACAATTCGGGAGTATTGTCCCGGTGGTGTCTTCATTGGTTGTGATCGAAACAGTGCTGCACACCGGCGCGTCGTTCACAGCGCTGATTGTGACATTAACCGTGGCGCTATTGCTGTTCACCGTGCCGTCATTGGCAAAGTAGGTGAAGTTATCGGTGCCATTAAAGTTGGCATCGGGGATATAAGTCAGGTTCGGGTCCACGAACGAACCGGTTCCATTCGCGGCGCTGTCTACGGCGTTGTAAGTCAGGGTATCGCCATCCACATCGTTACAGTTGGGGAGAGTCGTCCCGGTTATATCCTCATTGGTCGTGATCGATACATTGCTGCACACCGGCACATCATTAACAGGGCTAACGGTGACAGAGAATGTATCCTCAATAAACGCCCCGCCTGTATCGGTTGCACGTACCGTAATGTCGGCAGTCCCGTTGGCGTTTAGAGCAAAATCGAGTGTAAAGCTGGTCGGGTCAATGATATTGACCGACGTGAACAGTCCCGGGTTGGTATTGCCAGCGACCGAGTAGGTTAGCTGTATATCTGAATCTTCAACATCCCCAAAATTGGGATACAGACTGAAAACGGTATTGGCTGCATCTTCAAGCACATTCACATCAGTGATTGGCGTTGTCACCGTTGGCGAATCATTCACTGTATTGACGGTTACATAGACTGTGGCACTGTTGCTGTCCACGGTGCCATCATTGGCTGAATAAGTGAAGCTATCTGTCCCGTTAAAATTGGCGTTCGGGACATAGGTGAGGTCAGGATCGATGAATGACCCGGCACCGTTTGTGGCGGTGTTCACTGCGCTGTAGGTCAGGGTGTCGCCATCCACATCGCTACAGTTGGGCAGGGTAGTGCCGGTTGTATCTTCGCTTGTAATGATGGAGACATTGTTACAGACCGGTGCATCATTCACGGCATTCACCGTAACATTGACCATGGCGCTGTTGCTATCCACAGTGCCGTCATTGGCTGAGTAGGTGAAACTGTCTGAACCATTGAAGTTCGCATCGGGAATGTAAGTCAGGTTGGGGTCAACAAATGACCCGGCTCCGCTGATCGCGCTGTCCACGACGTTGTAAGTCAGGTTATCACCGTCAACGTCGTTACAGTTCGGCAATGTAGTTCCTGTCGTGTCTTCGTTCGTTGTGATCGAAACGTTACTACAAACTGGCGCATCGTTCACCGCATTGACCGTGACATTCACGGTGGCATTATTGCTGTTCACTGTGCCATCATTGGCAGAATAGGTAAAACTATCAGAGCCATTGAAGTCCGCATCTGGGGTATAGGTTAAATTGGGATCGGCGAATGAACCGGTGCCATTGGTGGCACTATCCACGGCGTTGTAGGTCAGGGTATCGCCATCTGCATCAGTACAGTTCGGGGGCGTGGTTCCAGTTGTATCTTCATTCGTAGTAATCGAAACATCGTTACACACCGGCGCATCGTTGACCGGATTCACTGTAATGGTGAACGTGTTGGATGCCGGCGTAAACGTATCCAACCCGCCGTTGGTGGTACCGCCGTTATCCTGCAAAGAGACAACGGTCACAGTTGCAGAGCCATTGGCATTGGTCGCAGGTGTGTAGGTCAGCGTACCATTGGCTGCAATGGATGGCTGAACATTGAACAAGGCATTGTTATTGTTTGTTACGGTAAACGTAAGGGACTGCCCTGCTTCGTCTGTGGGACCAGCGGAAATGGAAGCAGCCCAGTTTGCCACGCTCTGCGCGCCCGCATCCTCGTTCACGGTCTGATTCGCACCCATCGTAAAGGATGGCGCGTCGTTGACTGCTGTCGCGGTGACGGTAAAGGTATCCTCAACGAACAGTCCACCGGTATCTGTAGCCCGCACAGTAATGTTCGAAGTGCCGTTGGCGTTCGGAGCGAAATCAAGCGTGAAATTGGTCGGGTCGGTGATATTGACCGATGTGAACAATCCGGGGTTGGTATTGCCTGTCACACTATAGGTGAGTTGGGCATCCGTATTCTCTGTATCTGCAAAGTTCGGATACAGACTGAAGACCGTATTCGCTGCATCTTCCAACACATTGACATCTGCAATGGGAGTACTGACGGTAGGTGCTGTATTGGTGGAGTTCAAGGCAAATGCCACCAACACGGAACGGTTATGTGCCACGCCTCCATCTCCCACACTGACTGCGGCAGAACCTGCGGCTGTTGTTGTGCTCTCACCGACGGCAGTACGGTTCTGTCCACCTTCGAACTTGTCAAAAAGCTCCGTGAATGACCATGCTGTGGAAGTGCCTGTGGAGACCAGGTTGTCGGCAGTCCCATTATTCATATTGATGGCATAGAGCACACGCCCACCTGCGCTATTTGTGACAACGCCTCCTGCAGCATTGAAGACATTCGTGCTCGTGGTCGTAGTGCCTGAAGCAGCAGTTCCGGTCGCAATACTATTAATAGTGTTGGATGCTCCGTTACCGGCAGTCTGATTGATGTTTTGATAGGTGGTCGCATAAAAACAGTCACCGTTCGTCGCCGTGATGTTCATCAACTGTGGAACTGCAGAAGTACCGATCACACGGTATCCCGTATAGATTCGTGCATTCCCATTTGTGACTGTCGCAATTCCAGTGGCATTTGTTCCACCCACCTGGACATTGGTAGGAGACGCGACGCCTTCAGCACTGACCACCACTACAACCACCCGATTAGTACCGGCTGGTGCTGAATAGGTATAGGATGTACCGCACGTAGGTACTGTGGGAGTCACCGCCGTAATGATCTGCGGATTCGTTCCTGTGACGCCATCCGCGTCGATGTAAGTCACGCGCACATCATAGCTGGTGCCCGAGGTAAGTCCCAAAATGGTTGTGGCATAGGGAGAGGCAGTATGCGCCGCGCCGCTGATCCAGGTGATCCATGAGCCGGAGACGGAACAGTTCGCAGAGGTTAAACAGTATTCAACGGTATACGTGTTGTCCGCATCATCGTCGTTCGTATACGGCATGCTGACATTGATGTTTGTAGCTCCAGAGGCCGTGGCAGTCGCCGAGCCTGCAGTGGTCGCCGTGATCCACGGACGAAGAGATGCCACGATAAGGGATGATCGAGCGCCTCCACCGGGGAAAGCCACCGCTGTGCCAGTTACATAATTTCCACTTGCTGCGTGAGGGATCGTTGTAATGTTCGCCACAAAACTGGAATGACCGTTGTTGGTCGTTCCAATCTGTTGCGTGAAACCGGCTGGGGGGGTCATCGTAAGTCCGCCAGTCAGGTTCCCGGCCACATAGAAGGTAACGCCATCTCGCATGTAATCGATCTGGGATCCAAATGTGACATTCGCAGCGTTGTTGGTATTTGTGTTCGAATCGTAGATCGGTGCTGATTGGTTGATCCCGGAAAAGGATGCCCACGAAATATGCATGCC
>CAZKSG010000026.1:0-9757 GCA_964555335.1 uncultured Anaerolinea sp. | reverse complement strand
AGATCGGTGCTGATTGGTTGATCCCGGAAAAGGATGCCCACGAAATATGCATGCCAGTGACAGTGGTTATAAATCCGCTGACGTTGTAGTCTACCGTCAGAGCGCTTGATACGGCCGGGATCTGACTATCGAGCAGGTAACCCGTGTAGCAGTGTTCCTGTACATTCGAAGCACCCGTGCTGCCGATCTGGGTTAGGGCTGTACCGCCCAGAGATGCACTGATCGTAGTCAATGTGTTTGCGCCGCTCAGTTCATAACAGGCAGCAACAACAAAAATACGATTGCTGCCGGCGGATACAGTTAAGTTACCAGCATTAACCGTTCCGGTGTTTGCGCTGGGGTTGGAGGATGAAATACTGGTCCAACCGTTTAACGTTGCCGCGGCGGCGTGAGCAGGTTGAACGGGTATCCCTGCGAATGCCACGACGAGGATCGCAAAGACAGTGAAAAACTTGTTGAGGAATGATGAAAGAGCTGTAGCGCGCATGTGTTTCCCTTTGCATTGAGAATTTTTCTTGGGAATGTAAAGAACGAATCACGCAGGATTCCCCGCCGACTCGCAGAGACGAATTTTCCACCTATTAATCGTCCGACCTGGCCAGAACACCCCTTCGTTTGGCGCAAACCGAGGATAAAGCTATCCCCCAGATGACGACAAAATAAAAAAATAATGCCTATGAAAATACTGTTTTCCAGACGCCAGACTCAGGAAAAGGTTACAAATTTCACAAAAGGCCTGTGAAAAGCGTTGGTTATAATCAATTCACAGGATAATAATGGACTCTTCTCCGAAACGTTCCCTTCAGGACAAGCTGAATTCCCTCCTCAAAAAAGGCTCGGATCTTCCCCAGCCGGTAGTGCAGCCGCGCCATGAGATCGACGCGGTTGTGGCTGGAACGTTCCTCCCCACCCCGCTTGGGGATGTATTCGTCGCGGAGCAAACGTATGCTTCCGATTACCTGCACGGCACAACGCCCATCGTTACCGTCCAATCGCTTGGCCTGATCGCTCAATGGGCAAACGACCCGCGCATGACTAATCTGCCTCTTTCTGCGTTTGCCTTCCTCGATACAGAGACATCGGGTCTGGCAGGTGGTACCGGGACGTATGCCTTCCTCGTTGGCGCGGCGCGTTTTATTGATGGGCAGTTCGTGCTCAGGCAGTTCTTCATGCGTGACCCCGCCGAGGAACCTGCCTTGCTCGAAGGGCTGGCCAGTTTTCTGGCGCCTGCCCAATCGCTTATTACATTCAACGGCAAGGCGTTTGACGCGCCATTGCTGACCACGCGCTATACGCTGCACCGCATCCCTGTCCCATATAAAGATTATTCGCATCTTGACCTGCTGCCTCTCGCCCGCCGACTCTGGCGCGACCGGTTGGAATCGCGCGCTTTGAAATACCTGGAGGAACACGTGCTCGGCATGAAGCGCACAAGCGAGGAGGTGCCGGGTTACGAGATCCCCTGGCTGTATTTCGATTACCTGCGCACGCGCGACGCCCGTCCGTTGGCGGGGGTGTTCTATCACAACGCGATGGATGTGGTGGCGATGGCTGCCCTGCTCACTCACATGAATGAAGTGATGACGAATCCATACCAGGGCAACGTGGAGCATGGACTCGATTTCATCGCTCTAGGCAGACTGTTCGAAGACATGGGTCACTGGGAGGAGGCGGCCCGCCTGTTCGAGCGTGGACTCGAATTCGATATATCGGAAACAGATTTCGGGGTGGCGGTGAGGCGCCTGGCCATCCTGCAGAAAAGACGCGGCGATTTGGAGGAAGCTGTCCGCTTGTGGGAAAAGGCTGCGTCGGCAGGTCACATCTATGCCCATATCGAAATGGCAAAATATTATGAACACAAACGTCGTGACGTGAAATCTGCCCTGCAATGGACTCGCTCGGCGCTGGCACATGTTGAGCAGTCCGATCTTCCGGCGTATGAACGCAAGCACTGGCAGGACGAAATTGCTCATCGGCTCGCACGCCTGGAGCGTAAAGACGGTATATAATAGGTTATTCATTTTCGGAGGAGGAGCCATGGAGATTTCTGTTTCACAGAAGCAGGGACGTGTTCCTGTTGCAGTATTGAAACTGGATGGACAGCTGGATGGACAGAACTATCAGGAATTGATCGGCAAAGCCCAGGAATTGTTCAAGACGGGTGCTCACGATTTTTTGCTTGACCTTTCAGATCTGACATATATCAGCAGTGCCGGGCTTGTGGCCATGCATAGCATTGCGTTGCTGGTCAAAGGGGAAGAACTTCCCGATACCGAGCATGGATGGTCTGCCTATCGCTCCATGGGGCGCACGAGTTCGGGCGGAGCGCAGGAGCATATTAAACTGTTCAATCCGCGCAGCGAGGTCAGAAATGTACTGGAGATGGTCGGGTTCACGAATGTGTTCGCGATCTTCACCGATCTTGATGAAGCAGTGAAATCGTTCTAAGATGAAAAGCGACGTGACAGGATTTTGCCACGTCGCTTTTTGATTTAATTTACCAAGCCGGGACATTTAATGTCGTATATTTTTTTCAGAGAGAAAACGTATGAAGCGAAATATTGGTAATCTTGTGATCGCTCTTTGCGCCATGTTGACCGTGGTGGTTTGGTTCGTTTTTCCACCAGTGAACGACGGACGTCCGAACTTTGAGCGCCAGTATGCCGGAGAGATCCTTGGCTCGATCAATATCGTACTGATGTCCTTTTCCCTGTTCTTGTCCACACGCCCCAAATGGGTGGAACCCTATTTCGGCGGGTTGGACAAAATGTACGTGACCCATCGCCAGATCTCCACAGCGGCGTTTTTGTTGATCTTCGTCCACGTGCTGACGGTTCCCATCTCATTAAAGGGGTGGGCACTCGGGAATTATCTGGCTGTAATAGCGTTCACAGGCATCGTGTCGATTGTGCTTGTGTCGCTTGCGCCGCGCATCTCCTTTTTGAACAAGCTGACAGGTGGAAGCTATGAAGGCTGGAAGAGTCTCAAAAAATACATCGGCGTCTTTTTTATTCTGGCCTTTATCCATTCGTTGACCATTGGCAATCCGCTTAACGCGTTCATTGCCATCAACTGGGTGCAGCTCTTTTTCATCTTCGGTGCGGTCTCATATCTTTACACAGAAATCTTCGGACGGTTCTTCAAGAAATATGTGCCGTACACAGTGGAAACTGTAAAGCATCCAAATGCATCCACCACCGAAGTGACCCTGCGTGCCAAACAGAATCCCATTCCAAGACAACGCGCGGGACAATTTCTCTTCGTGCGATTTCCCAGCGATAAGATATTAAACGAGTCTCATCCATTCACTATTTCGAGCGCGCCTCATGAGGATGTGCTGCGCATCACTGTCAAAGCCAGTGGAGACTTCACCCGCGAATTGTTCGCTCGTTTGAATGCAGGCATGGATGCGATCGTCGAAGGCGCGCATGGACTGTTCGATTACAAAACAGGCGGACCAAAACAGGTCTGGATCGCAGGCGGGATCGGCCTGACCCCGTTCTTATCGTTTCTCCGCGATATGGAAGGGAATCTCAACCACGATGTGGAGCTCTACTACATCGTCCGCCATCCGGAAGAAGCGCTATTCACCGATGAGATCAAAATCGCAGCCGAAAAGAATCCGCGTTTAAAGGCGCACATCCGCCATTCATCCACAGATGGTTCGCTGACTATTGAAGATATTGTTAAAAACGCGAACGGCAAGGTGACCGATCATCACATTTACATGTGCGGACCGCTGCCAATGGTGCAGGCGTTCGAGAAAAAGTTTCTTGGGCTGGGTGTTCCCAAAGCCAACATCCATTACGAAGAGTTCAATTTCCGTTAGAATAAGCCGTGGAGGCACCCATGGAAATTCAGGTCACGTATCATCAGGGGAGCGAGCCGATCGCCATCATGAAGCTCGAAGGCGACATCAATGCATCGAACTTCGTACAAGTTTCAGACAAGGCACGTGAGTTATATATGAATCCGGCCCGAAATCTGATCATCGACTTGAGTGGTGTTTCCAGCATTAGCAGCACCGGGCTGGCCGCCATCCATCAGATCGCCCTCGTATATAGCGGGGTTCCTCCCAAGATCGAGGAAGGGACTAATCCCGATTTCACTCACAGCAGCAATGCACGCAAGTATGTCAAACTTCTCAACCCGCAACCCGATGTGGAAAAGACCCTCGAGACCGCCGGGTTGAAATTATTCTTCAAAGTGTTCAAGGATCTGGAAAGCGCACTGGCTTCCTTCAATAAAAAATAAAGAAGAGGCTCCATGTATCGTAGATATAGAGAACGCCGCCAGCACCGCCGCCGGCGCGATACGTACTCCAACCCCGGGCGCACCCTGACCTCCGCGTTCCGTCACCCGGCGGCACAGATCGCCGTCCTGGCGGTCGTAGCATTGATCATTTATCTCATCCTGCAGGCAGGCAATGGGACAACCAATAACACATCCATGACCAGCCTGCCAAAAGAGATCAGCGTCAGTGAAGCGTACGACAAGTATCAAAAAGGCGCGTTCTTTATCGATGTCCGCACTCAGGAGGAATGGAATGAGTATCATGTGCCCAACACATCACTCGTTCCGCTCGATCAGCTTCCCAACCGATTGAATGAATTGCCAAAAGACCGGGAGATCGTTGTTGTCTGCCGCTCGGGCAATCGTTCTGCACAGGGACGCGACATCCTGCTCAATGCCGGCTTCACCCAAGTCACCAGTATGCAGGGCGGCTTGAACGAATGGCGTGCCAGCGGCTATCCCATTGAACCGTAAAGTCGTTACTACATTAATACTTGGAGGAAACACATGAGTTCCAAAGTTGATGAACTTGTCCGCATGCGCGACACGGAAACCCTGTTCGAGTTGATGACAGAAGACGAAGATTGGCTGATCCAATTTGACGCTGCCGATGGACTCGTGAAACTGGGTGACAAACGTGCCTATGAATTCATCATGACGTCCATGATGAGCGACGATGAAGAGATATTGGAAGTGGCGCAAGAGATCATGGACTCGCCCGAATTCACCCGCATGAAGGCAGAAGTCGAAGCGGAGCAAACGCGAAAACGCGCCGAACGCATGCAGTCTGCAAAGAAGCGCTTGCAAAGCGGTGGCAAGGTCTTTCGATACAAGATGGTCTTTCTTCCCGTCAACGCGCTCATGGAGGAGGACCCGCTGAGCGAAGGGTTTGATGTCCCGGCATTGGAAGCGCACGGGCTGACCGGCTGGGAGATCATCAACGTCATTCCAAGCCGGAACGGACGCATGGTCGGCAGCATGGAAGGCATTTTCACCGGTGCCTATTTCTTGCTTAAGAAGGAGATCCTTCCGAGCGAAGCCAGCGAACTGGAAAAGGACTAGGAGTGGAATATGTGTATCATTTGTGCAGCCATCCCTGCCACCGCTGCGGTGGGAGCCAAGCTCAACGCTGACCAGCTTCAGAAGCCGGAAGAAGAACGTAAACCGGTTTCAAAGGTCACGGGGATTGTTATTGCATTGCTGGTTGCGGCATCTGTTACGTATCACACGTTGATCTGGCGCAGCTAATCATATGATGTCATTCTGAGCGAAGCGAAGAATCTCCAGGTTGGCTGGAAGACCCTTCGCGTTCGCTCCGAATGACATGGAATGTGTTATTTGACAAAGTGGGGGATTTCTTGTATTATTGAAAATGAAAACGATTTTCAATATCAGGTATCAATATGAGTGAACATCCCTGGCTTGTCCAATTGAACGAACAAGGCTATCGCCTCACCGACTCGCGCCGTGCCGTTGTAGAGATCATGGCGCAAAGCACGCACGCCCTCACCCCCATCGAGATCTATGATGAAGCGCGCAGCAATCATCCTGCATTGGGACTGGTCACTGTCTATCGTACGCTCGAAGCGCTTGAAGAACAGGGTCTCATCCAGCGCGTCCACCAGCCGGAGGGATGCCAGGCGTTCATCACCGCCCCTGCTGGTCACCAGCATCTTCTGCTTTGCAAGCAATGTGGCAAGGCGGCGCTCTTCGAAGGCGACGATCTCGAAACACTCATCCGGTCCATCGCTCGCAGAACGGGATACCAGATCACCGAACACTGGCTGCAACTCTTCGGACTTTGTCCCGATTGTAAAAAAGGACTGGCATGACTCGTCGATTTGTTTTCTTCATTGTGTTTGCGCTCCTACTTGCCTCGTGCGGAGGAAACCCCGCTTCCAACTCAGGGACGGACGCTCCTGTTATCCTGACGTCCACCACCATCCTGGCAGATATCACTCGCAATATCGCGGGCGACCGCCTGCTGGTGGAATCGCTCCTGCCCATCGGCACCGATCCGCATTCCTATCAGCCAACCCCGCAGGATGTGGCGAAACTGTCGGAAGTCAATTTCATTGTCGTCAATGGCGCAGGGTACGAAAGCTTTTTACAGCCGCTGTTTGTCAACGCTGGCGGGGAGAAAATGCTCGTCGAAGCGTCAAAAGGTATTCCCGCAAGAAGCGATGCGGAGCATGGGACCGATCCACACATGTGGTTGGACCCAAATCTGGTCGTTACGTATGTTACTACCATCCGCGATGGGCTCATCAAACTGGACCCGGATGGCGAAGCGGTGTACAAGTCCAATGCCGAGAACTATATCGCTGAGTTGCAGGGTCTGGATTCATGGATCGACGAAGAGGTGAAGCAAATTCCCACTGAGAGACGTCTGTTGGTCACCAACCACGAAGCGATCGGATATTTCGCAGATCGTTATGGCTTCACCGTCGTGGGCACGGTTATCGAAAGCTTCAGTTCAGATGCGTCACCCTCCGCCCAGCAACTCGCCGCACTGATCGATCAGATCAAAGCCAGCGGCGCGCCGGCCATCTTTTTGGATGCATCTGACAACACGATGCTCGCCCGGCAGATCGCCGATGAAACGGGCGTACAGGTTGTCACCGACTTGCATCTCGAGTCGTTGACCGATGGCAGCCCCGCCGCAACATATATTGACATGATGAAACACAACGTTTCAGAAATTGTGAACGCACTGAAATAATATGTACTCCCATACCCACCACGAACTCAACCAACCTGTCCTCGACGTGCAACACATCACCGTTCACTACAACGGACGTCTCGCACTCGATGATATTCGTTTCCACCTGCATGAAGGGGAACGCATCGCGGTTGTCGGTCCCAACGGCGCAGGCAAAAGCACATTATTCAAAGTGATCGCAGGTGTGCTGCCGCCGACATCAGGCGAAGTGAACATCTTTGGCTCGCGCCCGCGTGGGCATGTCTGCATCGCCTACATTCCTCAGCGCAGCCAGGTGGATTGGAACTTCCCGGTCAATGTCGCCGATGTGGTAATGATGGGGCGCCCCGCCAAGCTGGGTCCGCTCAACTGGCCGCACAAAAGGGATTGGGAACACGTGAACCGTGCCCTGGCAACGGTCGAGCTTTCGAACCTGGCTAGCCGACAGATCAATCAGCTCTCCGGCGGGCAGCAGCAACGCATGTTCATCGCCCGCGCGCTCGCCCAGGAAGCCGAGTTGATGCTCATGGATGAGCCACTGACCGGGCTCGATACGCCGTCACAGGAAAGTCTGCTCGACCTGCTCGACACCTTGAAAGACCAGCATGTGACCGTCATGGTCGCCACGCACGACCTCGACCAGGCAGCGCGTCACTTCGACCGCATCCTGCTGCTCAACCATCACATCGTCGCGTTCGGAACCGCTGAAGAAGTATTACAAACAGGGAATTTACTGAGTGCCTATGGCGGCAGGCTGCGTTCTGCAACCGGCGAGAATGTTCTAAGCGTCGATGATTGTTGTGATGAGGGGGATGATGAACACACTCATTGATCTTCTGTCGAAGCCGTTGTCCTATGAATTCATGCAGCGCGGCATGATCGCAGCGGTGCTGGTCGGTGTTGTCTGCGCGGTGGTGGGGACATACGTAGTACTGCGCGGCATGGCGTTCTTCGGTGACGCACTAGCGCATACCATATTGCCTGGCATCGCACTCGGGTATCTCGTCAGCGGCGGGGCGCGTGAACCACTCTTTTGGTGGGCACTGGGAACGGCAGTCGTCGCTGCGTTGGGGATCGGCGCGATCAGCAAGAATGCCGAGATAAAAGAGGATACCGCCATTGGCATCATCTTCGCCGGGATGTTCGCCCTCGGTATTGCGCTCATCTCCACCGTGCGCAGCTATGCCGTGGACCTGAGTCACTTCCTCTTTGGGGATGTGCTCAGCGTTTCGACACAAAGCCTGTGGTTGATCCTGATCTTCGGGGGGATCGTCCTGCTGGTCATTTTCGCCTTTTACAAGGAGTTCACCACCCTATCCTTTGACCCCATCCTGGCGGCCACACTACGCCTTCCCGTTACCCTGCTCAACAATCTCCTGCTGGGACTCATCGCCGTGACCGTTGCCGTCTCGCTGCAAACAGTAGGTGTGGCATTGATGGTGGCCATGCTCGTCACTCCCGCCGCCACAGCCTATTTGCTCACACATCGTTTATCGAAGATGATGGGGCTGGCATCGATCTTTGCTTCGCTTTCGGGCGTGATCGGTTTGTATCTTTCGTATTACCTGAGCATCGCTTCTGGTGCGGCAATCGTACTCACCGCCACCGTCTTCTTTCTGCTCGCCTTCGGATGGAAGAAGGTTCATCCGCTTCGCCGATAGGATTCTGGTGCTTTTTACTTCTTCTTCCACTCCGGCTCATAAAACGGCAACTTGACCACCTTCGCAGGCGCATGTTGACGGTGATGCTCCACTGTGATCTCCATACGGACATCGGTACCAACTTCATAGTACGGTTTTTGCAAGTGGGCAAGGGCAATATACTTTTTCAGCAGCGGCGACCAACTGGATGTGGATGCGTATCCCACCTGCACATTACCAACGAGGATTGGCAAACTTCCACGCACGGCCATGCCGGGAATTTGCGGCGGCAAACCAACTGATTTATAGATTCGTTCCATTCCTTCCCAATCGACTTCGAGTCCCACCATCCTCCAGGCTGAACCTTCACGCTTCTCACGTTCCAATGCGCGGCGACCGACGAAATAGCCGGGCTTATCGAGCGCCACGGTCCAATCGAGTCCCAATTCGAACGGAGACGACTTCTGCGATTCGATCCAAGCGTGGCTCGTGGATGTGTAATCCACATCGAGCATGAAGAGACCTGCCTCCACGCGCGCCATATCCATGGCAAGAATGCCAACAGGGGTAATGCCATAGTCTGCACCTGCTTCCATCAACGTATCCCACACGTTTAGTGCATCTTTGTTATCCATCCAGATCTCATAGCCGAGATCGCCGGTGTAGCCGGTGCGTGAAATGGTCACATCCGCACCTTTGATTTTGTTTTTCATCAAGCGGAAATACTTCAATTCATCCACAGGCTTCTCAGCAACAAGATTCAAGACCTTGCGTGTGTTCGGTCCTTGAAAACTGAGTGCCGCTACATTATCGGTCACTTCGGTGATGGACACGTCCATGCCGACGGCGTTCATCGTCAGCCAGCGCAGATTCGGTTCCGCGGCAGTCAGGCGGAAGGTTTGGTCTTCGAGACGAGAGACGGTGCCATCGTCGATCATCTTGCCTTCTTCGTCGCACCATCCGGTGTAGGCGACCTGTCCCACTTTCATCTTGTGGACATCGCGGGTGGTAACGCGGTGCAAAAGCGCCGCCGCGTCTTTGCCTTTAATCACGTACTTGATCAGCGGCGAGACGTCGATCAGCGCCGCCGAATTGCGAATCGCCCAATACTCGCGGTCGAGCA
>CAZKSG010000025.1:0-33947 GCA_964555335.1 uncultured Anaerolinea sp. | reverse complement strand
TATCGCCGATGGTGATCGTGCGGTACAGGTCCACGCCCATGCCGCGTAAGGTTTGTGCGATGTAGCGGGTGTTGGTGTCTACGATCTCACCGAGTAATATTTCTGTTCCAATGGTTATGATTTCTGCCGATGGCATTCTATAAGATCCTTTAGCCACAGAATCACAGAGTCGCAGAGAATTTAAGAAGGTCTTCTCAGTGACTCTGTGGCTTATTTACACTACATTGTACTCTTTTATCAATCGTCCCTCATCGAAGCGTGCCAGGTCAAGCATGGAAACATCAACGGCGGAGAATTTGCCATCGATTATGTATTCACTCATCAACTTGCCTGCCACAGGACCATGCATGAAACCATGTCCAGAGAAACCTGTGCACATCATGAATCCTTTGACATCGCATCCACCAAAGATCGGGTGTGCATCGGGTGTCACTTCATACAGTCCTGCCCAATGTGACGTTCGACTGGCTCGTTCCAGTAACGGCAAACGTCCAATGGCTGCTTCGAGGTTGACGAACTCAAACTCTTCATCCACGTTCTGATCAAAGCCAGGTTCCTGATTGGGATTGCTCATGCCCACCAGCAGCCCTTCACCAGAACGATGGAAATATAGTGATTGTCCAAAATCAATCACAAACGGAAAATCATCCGGGATTTCGTTCAGCGCATTGGTTGTAAACATCTGCCTGCGAACTGGAACAACGGGAATATTCACTCCTGCCATTTGTCCAATCAGACCTGACCATGGTCCTGTCGTGTTCAAAATCATTCGCGTCTCGATCACGCCTTGACGCGTTTCCACAGCTTTCACTTCGCCGCTTTCCACGCGAATACCTGTCACTTCTGAACTAGTGATGGTACTGACGCCCATCTTTTCTGCCGCACTGATATATCCGACCACGACGCTATTCGGGTCCACGAGTCCATCCTTTTGGTGGAATGTCCCGGCGATGGCATCGTCAAACCTCATCAGCGGCAGCCGCGCACGAATTTCATCTCCGCTCAAAAGCTGGGTGTGTACGCCGAGACTATTCTGTAATTCGACGTTGCACTTGAACGTTTCTGCATCTTTTTCATTTGTCGCGACGAGTAGATAACCGCACTGATGATAGTCAATATCCCGCCCGAGCTCCTCTTTGAACCGTTCCAGCATGGGCAGGCTTTCAAGAGATAGCTTGATGTTCACTTCTGTGGAGAATTGATAGCGTACACCGCCCGCGCAGCGTCCTGTGGAGCCGGTGCCGAAGAACTCTTCCTTTTCAAGAAGAACGATGTCCTTCATCCCGCGTTGTGCAAGATGATAGGCAGCGCTGGCTCCCATCACGCCGCCACCGATGATGACGATCTCTGCTGTCGTTGGAAATGAGTTCATAAAATTATGAAAATCCCGTCTTCGCGCAATGGCGGAAAACGGGATCTTGGCTTTCCTTACTACATTTTGGGAAATCTATTCAACACCCAAATACGTCTTCTGCACCATTTCGTTCTTTTTGAGCTTGTCGGCTTTATCGCTTAATACGATTTCTCCTGTCTGAAGAACGTATCCGCGGTGGGCGATGGAAAGCGCCATCAAGGCGTTCTGTTCCACTAACAGAATGGTTGTCCCTTCTTCGTTGAGCTTTTTGATGATTTCAAAGATCAATTCGACAAGAAGCGGGGCGAGACCCATCGAAGGCTCATCGAGCAGGAGGATCTTCGGTTTGGCCATGAGCGCGCGTCCCATCGCAAGCATCTGTTGCTCACCACCGGAGAGCGTCCCGCCCTTTTGGTTGATGCGTTCCTTCAAGCGGGGGAACAGGGTGAAGACGTGCTCGAGATCATCCTGGAAGGAAGTCAAATCCTTGCGGACGTAGGCTCCCATTTCCAGGTTTTCCAACACGGTCATGCGCGGGAAGATCATACGACCTTCGGGGCTTTGGGCGACTCCCATGGCGGCGATCTCATGAGCCGGAAGTTTGTGTAACTCCACGCCATCGAGTACAACCGAACCTGTACGCGGCTTGTTCAATCCCTGAATGGTTCGGAGTGTGGTGCTCTTTCCTGCACCATTCGAACCGATGAGAGTCACAATTTCGCCATCGCCAACTTTAAGAGAGATGCCCTTCAAGGCGTGGATGTTGCCGTAGTAGGTATGGACGTCTTTTAATTCAAGCATGTTGTTCCTCGCCTTTTATTTGGTCACGGTGCCTTTGCCGAGGTAGGCTTCGATCACGCGCTCGTTCTTCTGCACTTCGGCGGGAGAGCCTTCGGCGATCTTCTCGCCATAATCCAGCACGGACACACGGTCCGAAATCGCCATGACAACGCGCATGTGATGTTCGATCAGCAGGATCGTCAGGTCCAGTTCGCGGCGCAGGCGTTGAATGAAGTTGGTGAGGTCAATGGTCTCGTTCGGGTTCATGCCTGCAGTCGGCTCATCCAGCAACAACAGCTTGGGTTGGGATGCAAGCGCACGGGCGATCTCCAGACGTCGCTGCAGACCGTAGGGTAGATTCTTGGCAGTGACTTCCGCATCGCTACGGCGCAGTCCTACGTATTCCAGCATATCAAGAGCACGGGCATGCGCTTCTGCTTCCTCTTTCATGGTGGCAGGTGTATGAAATATCTGCCCGATCAGGTTGGATGTCAGCCGACAGTGTTCGCCGACCAGTATGTTCTCTATTGCAGACATGTTTGCAAACAAGCGTATATTTTGGAAAGTGCGCGCAATACCCAGTGCAGTCACCTGGAATGGTTTTAATCCGGATAGATTATGTCCATCAAAGGTCATTTCTCCGCTTGTGGGAGAATATACCCGAGTGATCGTATTGAAAAAAGTCGTCTTGCCGGCACCGTTCGGGCCGATCACGCTGGCGATCATCCCTTTTTCAATATTGAAGTCAACTCTATTGACCGCAGTCAGACCGCCGAATACCATTGTGATTGCTTTAGCGTCAAAGAATGCCATTGTCGTCTCCTGTTACTTTTTCGCTTCAGTGTTTTCATCCGAATGCAACTCTGCACGGACTTGTGCATTTGGCATTAGTCCTTCCGGTCGGACAGCCATCATGATGACAAGTGTCAGTCCAAATAGGAGGAAGCGATACAAGATGGGATTCGCATTGTCCTTGACCGCCAGTTGAACCACGGGATTACTAATTGACGGGAGAATGGTGTGGGTCAGGAGGGAGGCGAGAAAATCTTTTAGGGCGGGCAAGAAGAGACGATCTGCGGTCATGATCACCAGACCACCGACAATCACGCCGTTGATGTTGCCAATGCCGCCCAAAATTACCACGCACAAAATGATAATAGACGCGCTGAAATCGAACACGCTGGGGAAGATGCCAGCGATATACGCTGCATAAAACGCCCCTGCAAAACCGGAGAAGGTAGCGCCCATTGCAAATGCAGCCAATTTTGTTCTAACAGGATCAATGCCCATTTGGGCTGCGGCAAGTTCATCTTCACGGATCGCCATCCAGGCACGGCCCAAGCGGCTGTCACGCAGACGGCGGATGATAAAGACCGAGAGGAGGATGATCGCGATGATGAGAAAGTACCACGGGATGGGATCGCTGGATTTGAATTCACCGATGTAAGGCAGGAACGGGCGACCGATCGGACTGATACCTTTTTCACCAGCTGTCAGGTCCTCATGTTCCACAAGAGTGATACAGGCCATGGTGGTCTGTGCTCCAAACAAGCGGATCAGGCCGGGCAGGATCCAGCAGCTGAACGGTTCTTTGATCGTCACGTCGATCAGGTTCTTGAAGATGACCGGCACAATCTCGCCGAAACCAAGGGTGACGATTGCAAGATAGTCACCACGTAGTGGCAGGGTCGGCGCGCCCAGCATAAACCCCCAGATTGCTGCCATGCCAGCGGCGATCCAGATCACGAGCCAGAAATTCATATAGATGCCATGTTGAGGGGAGGAAAGAATACCAGTGGTGTATGCGCCAATCGCGAAGAACGCCGCATAACCAAGGTCCAGTAGACCTGCATATCCAACGACGATATTAAGTCCAAGCCCAAGGATTACGAAAATCAAAGCAAAAATAATCTGGGCTGTCCAGCGCAGAGCGGCTAGTTTATCTACAAATGGGAAGGCTACAATAAGAATTGCAAGCAGAACCATTCTCCATTGCTGTTCCTGTCTTTCCGGGAGCCCATGCAACGCTGCCAGCAATGTTGTGAATAGAACGGCTCCAAAAAAGCCGATCAAGTTGCCATACAGAACAATCTTATCTGCTGCCGGGCGTTTCCCGATGGCTTCCTGTACAAAATTGTTCTGATATAAGCTAAGCAAAACCAGAATTGCGCCTGCCACGAGCGCGGTTGGAAGAACGGAAATTGCTATTTGTAAGGGGTTTTTCCGTTCCAGCTTTCCACTAATCCCTAAACCAAGACCAACACCCATTAAGCAGCCAATAACTGCAACTGACAAACCTCCAAAAAGGAAGGTGAGCAGTCCGCCAATAATACCGAAGGTGATGCCTGATCGATTGATTTTCATGGATGCACCTCTTAGGCTTTTTGACCCGTTTGTTCACCAAGTAAGCCAGTGGGACGGAATAGGAGAATGAGTACAAGTGTAGCGAAAACCAATGAGTTCGTCCAGCGAGCGTTCAAATAGCCATCACTGAATGAAGCGAGCAGACCAATCAAAAACCCACCCAACATGGCTCCGGTGATATTTCCAATTCCGCCCAAAACTGCGGCCGTGAATGATTGCAAACCAGCACGGAAACCCATAAACCACCAGGCAGTATTGTTATACAAACCTGCCATCAATCCCGCTGCGCCGGCGAGACCACCACCGATTAAAAAAGTTGCGGAGATGACCCGGTCGATGTTAATGCCAAGCATTTTCGCTGCATCGCGATTCTGGGCGGTGGCGCGCATGGCTTTTCCAAGCCGTGTCTTCTGGACGAAGTAATATAAACCGATCATCAGACCGATGGCTAAAACAAAAACGAGAGCATCCTTTACAGTTAATCTAAGAGCGATACCAGTTGACGCTAGTAAATTAACATCACCCCCATTAAACCCACTGGCTTTGAATAGCGCACTGAGCATATCCGGAAAAACTTTTTGAGATGCTCCACCGGTTGTCCCGAATGATGGAACCAGCCAGGCTTGAGCAGCCCACATCAGTCCAATATTTTCAATAATGAATGACATGCCGATCGCTGAAATTAATGGAGCCAGCCGCGGGGCGTTACGGAGCCGACGATAGGCGAGTCTTTCTATGGTTGCGTTAAGTGTCGCACACACAACAACCGCTACTATGAGAGCTAGTATTATTCCAAAAATAATCTTGACAGGATCTTTGCTTTCCAAGGTGCCGGTCACCGATAGAACAGTTAGAGAAGTAAAAACGCCGATCATATATACGTCGCCATGTGCGAAGTTTATCAGCTCGATAATTCCATACACCATCGTATATCCGAGGGCGATGATAGCAATGATCGCGCCGTTGGCGAGACCAATAATCAAAAATTGAACCAGTTGTAATGGATTAGCCTTGATCGCCTGGGCGACGACAGGTACGTCGAGTCCCGCGATGGGTCCAAGAAGAAACAGAATATAAATCACAATTACCGCAGTGCCGAGGCGTCGCCAGTTGAATTTCTTTTTGGTGGTATCCATGGTACTTCTGCTCCTCAAAAAGATGGGGGGCGGCGTTTAAGCCGCCCCCGATGGTACGAGAGACTTATTTGAACGTGCCGACGGCTTCGTACTTGCCACCTTTGACCACATAGAAGGTCATATCGGTCAGGCTTGTATCGCCGTTTGCATCGAACGACCATGTACCGAGCGCACCATCAAAGTCCTTGATGGCGAAGACAGCGGAGTTGACAGCAGCGCGATCGGTGGGATCTCCACCCGCAGCGCAGACATCTTCGATCGCGCGGAGCGCGACGTTCATGGTTTCGTAACCATAAACAGCGTACGGTTCGGTCAAATCGCCGAACTTGGCAGTGTAGTCTTTGACGAACTGCAGGCCGGCGGGAGGCAGTTTGTCGAGCGCAACACCAGCCACAGATGCATAAGCACCTTCAGCAACATCAGCACCAGCACCATCAATGAAGGCCTGGGTTTGGATACCATCTGGTCCAACATACTTGACTTTGGTATTGTCGCCCATGATTGCGACCTTGTCCTTCAGCAATTGGGATGCATTGTTATCAACAACCATACCAACGTAAATCGCATCGGGTGGACCACCAGCATTACTAGTGGAGATCTTGGTCATCAAGGCCTTGTAGTCAGCGGCCTTCGGGTCGATGCCTTCGTGACCAACGACGGTCATGCCAATTTCCTTGGCGGTGGCTTCGAACACATCGGCAACACCCTTACCATAGAGTTCCTGGTCATCGAGGATATAGACGGTGGTAGCACCGAGGGACTTCACGAAGTTGGCGGCAACCTTACCTTGAATATCGTCAGCGGCGACGACGCGGGAATAGGAGCGAGTGCCGGTGGGATAGTAGGAATCGGTAACGCCGGGGAGGTCCTTATCGGCCTTGGTCAAACCAGGGTTGGTGTTGGCCGGGGAGATCATGGTCAACGGGCCAGCCTGGTTCAAGATCGGGATCGACAACTTCGCAGCGCCGGAGTTGAAGGTTCCGAGGTAGGCGACAATCGCAGGGTCGGCAGCAGCCTTGTTGGCGTTTTCGGTTTCCACAGCGGGGTCCCACTTACCGAGCGCAGCCGACGCATCATCCCAGGCTTCGTATTCGATGGTGTACTTACCACCGCAAGCTGAATAGCCGGCCTGGTCGAGGCGCAGTTGCATGGCATTGACGATGGTTTGGGTCTGGGTCAGGGATGAACCGGTCATCGGAAGGCTGGACACGATCTTGAGCGTGCCACCAGCTTCGGCCGGGGCTTCGGTTGCGGCGGGAGCCTCAGTAGCCTGAGACGGAGCTTCGGTTGCTTGTGCAGGAGCTTCAGTTGCAGCAGCACCGCCACCACAGGCGGCAAGCAGCATGCTCGCGAGCACCAACAGCGAAAGCAGAGATACTAAGCGTTTCATTATCTTTCTCCTCCAGAGATTTATTGAGATAGGTCTGTATGTATCCTCAATTGGCGGATACGACAATAAGGCTGACAAAACTCTCCTCGAATGTCAACACCACCTCCTTTCCTTTGGATTTGCACATCACTAAACTCATGAATACCAGTATACAAAGAAAGCCCAGGATAGGCTCCCGCGGCTTTTTCCCAAAATAACACTAAAAATTAATTGCCCAATGGTAAGGCAAATATGTGTACGGGTCAAGAGTACTGGTCTAGCCTTGTTTTGTTTTGTCTAGGGGTTTGTATAATAATTGTTCGCGGATGCGCAGGTCGGTGTTTCTCATCTTCATCGCAAGGTCGGCAGCGAGGTTGTACATGAGCCGATAGCCTAGTTGAGGGTATGTATCGCACAGCATGATCAGCTTGTCACGCGGGATGATCAGCAGACGGGTGTCCTTTTGCGATGCGCAGGCGGAGGCGGAACGTAGACCCTCATCTACCAGGGCAACTTCGCCAAATGATTGTCCCCTTCGAAGTGTGGCGATCGTTTTGTTCTCAACCGTGGCATCCATCGAACTTACCAGAGATGGGTCAACAAAGATATCCACCTCTCCCTGCACGATGATATATAGTTCCTTGCTCCCACTGTTTTCCTTAAAGATCAGATCGTCTTTTTGATAGGTCGCTTCCTGGCACAGGTTGGCGACCAATTCCAGTTGTGTCGGCGTAAATTGGAAGAAGATGTCGCTTTGTTTCAGGAAATTAACAATGGTAGCAGTAGACACATGGACCTCCAAATTTAATCGAGTGTAGCATAAACAAAGATGAAGCGCAACGGCCCGTATGGGTAGTGCCTTTCTTCACAAAACAACCAGACAACTTCGTTACGGATAAGCTTGATCCAGCCAATTGAGTGGATTCACCTGCACGCCGTTTACCCAAACCTCCCAATGCAAGTGTGCGCCTGTTACCCGGCCTGTTCCACCTACCAAACCGATCACCTGTCCCTGCTGAACAATATCGCCTACTTGTACGTTGATCTGAGATTGGTGCCAGAATCCGCTGTATACGCCCCAGCCATGATCGATGATGGTGGCGTTACCGCGCACTGTCAATGGAGCCGCGAAGACGACACGTCCTGCTGCAGGGGCAAATATCTGCAATCCTTCGCCGCCGCAGAAGTCCAGCCCGGAATGGAAACCAGGCACCTCAATATCGGAGTTAATTACCGTATATGTACGGCGCGTCCCATAGCGTGATGTGAAACAATTCGGGTCCACGGCAGGCGATGTGAAGACGCCATCCCAAAAACGTGTCGGCGTAAACACGGATGTGATCGAGACAAGATTTTGCAGTTCTGGTTCGGTGACTGCCGGGTCGAGCGTGCTGGGATCGTTAAGTGGAATATCCTCACTTGCATATCCACCCGAAGTGACCAACACCATCTGTTGATAGGATTGCTTTGTCCCATCTGGCAATGTTGCTTCAATGGATAGTGGGTATATGCCAGGATCTAAAAGCGCGTGTACACCCTGCAGCGCGATCTGCTCCTTGTCGGTCGCGAAAAAATGAAGTGGATGATCGACAAGCATGCCTGAGAGCGTTACGTTCTCCCGAGTCTGTATATCAATGACTTCTGTGGCACCTTGCACGAGAGGCAAAGGCACGATGCTTGCCCCAAGAAATGCAGACGGTAATCCTGTGGCTGTAGCTTCTGTCCCGGCTGTGGGGGAGTACAGCACGTCGCCGGGAATTGTTTCCCATGTTCCCTCCAATTTGTTGAGCGACGAAAGCGTCCAGGGATCGCTATTTTGTTTAACGGCCATTTCCAGCATGGATTCACCGTCACTAGCGGTCATACGGGTGCTCAATGTGGATTGATCTTCCTGTGTGGGAATGATCAGGCTGACTCCTACATAAAGCTCAGATGGGCTGACGAGACGGTTCAACTTTTTTAACAGTGCATCTGAAACCTGAGTGCGGCGGCTTAAACTTCGCAGCGAGTCACCGAACGCGATTACTTCAGTATCCAGTATGCCGGTTACATCTCCAAGCCCGGGGATGACGATCTGTTGTCCCTGGGATAAAAAGTTCGGGTCAACAGAGGGATTGGCATTCAATAACTCATCTACGCTGACATTGAAGCGTGATGCAATGTACGAGAGTGTATCGCCAGGTTGCACGATGTAAACAGGTCCGCTCGATTGGGCAGAGACTGGTTGTGCAACGAAGGTTGAAAGGATGACTATTAAAAGAAAGAAGGAGAATGTTTTACGCATTCGTGAATTGTACCGTGTCCCCGATTTGAAAATCGTTCCATCGGTCGGGATGGATTTCCAGAACATATTTGGCGGGCTGCTTCGAAACATAGGCCGGTCGCCACGATTTCGCCAGCACTTTGTCCACCACTTGCATATCCGAGTTGATCCAGACCACGGAAAGATCGAAGGAGACGAAAAACATATGAATGGAAGAATCAAGGCGCGAATCCCGCGTCCCAACGAGGAGCAGTCCTTCATCTCGCGAGAGCCGGGAGCGGAAGGTCAACCCGCGAAGCTGCGTCAGGAACGTATCACAATATTTGATGTGAATACGTCCATCGATCCCGCGCTTCTTGTTTTCAATTGAAATGAATTTTGCCATGAGGAGAATCTAAAACGAGGCGTCTTTGATCGCCTCGTCTCATGCCTTGGATTTGAGCACTTTTTCGACGCTGTTCATCAGGTCCTGCGGACTGAACGGCTTGGCGATGTAATCGTCCACCTTTGCGATGTGTAAGCCAAGCACACGGTCGATGCTTTGCGCTTTCGCAGTCACCACGATCACTGGAATATCCCTCGTTTTTTCGTCGGCTTTCATTTGCTGGTATACTTCCCAACCGTCCATATCGGGCATCATGAGGTCAAGCAATACCAGATCGGGTTTTTCCTGGCGCATCATTTTCAAACCTTCAACACCGCCTGTGGCTCCTTTCACTTCAAAGCCACGGCGGCCCAAAATCAACCGCATCAGGTCTATCATTTCAGGTTCGTCTTCAACACACAAGATGCATTTCAAGTTTGCATTCATAGAATTACCTAGGCGTAGTTTACCATAAAGTACTATTCATGAAGATAATAACATGGAACGTCAATGGTCTGCGGGCCGCGCTTGTAAAGAACGCATTAGACTGGGTCTGGGAACAGGAACCCGATGTCGTTTGCCTGCAGGAGATCAAAGCCCACCCCGATCAATTAAAAGAAGAACAACGCACGTTCTCAGGATATGAGGTCCTCTGGAATCCTGCTCAGAAATTGGGATACAGCGGTGTGGCGACCTTTTTACAGACTCCAGCGCTGGAGGCTCAACTGGGGATGGATGCTCCTCGCTTCGATTCAGAAGGACGCGTCATTTCCACGCTCCACCCGGGATTCCGTTTGTTCAATTGTTACTTCCCAAATGGTCAGCGCGGAAAAGACCGTCTCGACTACAAGCTTGATTTTTACGCTCACCTTCTCTCTCTCAGCGACAAACTGCATGCAAATGGAGAGAGTCTCATTATCACTGGGGATTTCAACACCGCCCACATGCCTATTGACCTGAAGAATCCCAAATCCAATGAAAAGAATTCCGGCTTCCTGCCCGAAGAGCGCGAGTGGGTCCAAAAATATCTGGACCACGGTTTTGTGGATATCTACCGCCGCCTCTACCCAGACCGTGTTCAATATACCTGGTGGACGTATATTTCCAATGCCAGGCAGCGCAATGTTGGCTGGCGGCTCGACTATTTTCTGATTTCGGAGGCGCTTTTGCCTCGTGTGAAAGACGTTGTCATCCACGATGGCGTTCCAGGGTCCGATCATTGCCCGGTAGAGCTGGTAATCGAGTAAGACCCGGGCAGAAGTCTGCATCTTTACGCTAGAAATGAGCCTTGCAAAGGTTTTTGAGGGTGATTCTCCCCTTTTTACGACCTTTGCAAGGCTCTGATACAAAAATAGCCGTATTAGAGAAATATATAAGATTTTCCGATGGACTATTCCTGAGGTGTCCATGTTGGTATAATGCCTTCGGAATTATCTTTGGAGGCACAGTGAATCCCAGAAATCAATCATTTGTCGTGACGTTCCTGTTGGTCGTTGCTGCGGTGGCCATGATCGTGATGGCGTTCCAGCGCGAGTCAGGTTCCACTGAAACACTGACGATCAATGAGGTCGCACGAGACATCAAGGCTGGCAAGGTAGCCCGTATCGTCATCCAGGATGACGACTCTTTGCGTGTGATTTATCAGAATGGCAACGAGGACGGAGTGGAATCCTATAAGGAAGCCAATTCGACCCTGGTCGAACAACTCCTCGCTTTGGGTGTTACCCCGGAACAGCTTGCTCCGGAAAGCGTGAAGATCGAAGTCAAACCACCATCACAATGGACTGGCATCGTCAGCAGCGCGTTGTATATTCTTCCGGTCATTTTTATGGCGGGCGTGTTGTGGTTCATCTTCCGCCAGGCGCAGGGATCGAACAACGCTGCCATGTCGTTCGGAAAATCCCGGGCACGCATGTTCAGCGGTGAGCATCCGACCGTGACGTTTCAGGATGTGGCCGGTGTGGAAGAATCCAAGCAGGAGTTGGCGGAGGTTGTTGAATTCCTCAAAGAACCTCAGAAGTTCATCCAATTAGGTGCACGCATTCCGAAGGGTGTGCTGCTCGTTGGACCTCCGGGAACAGGCAAGACCCTGTTGGCGAAGGCTGTTTCGGGCGAAGCGGGTGTCCCGTTCTTTTCCATCTCCGGTTCTGAATTTGTGGAAATGTTCGTGGGTGTGGGCGCAAGCCGTGTCCGTGACCTGTTCGACCAGGCCAAGCGACATTCCCCTTGTATCGTCTTTGTCGATGAAATTGATGCAGTAGGTCGTCAGCGTGGTGCAGGACTCGGCGGTTCACATGATGAACGCGAGCAGACCCTCAACCAGATGCTTGTTGAAATGGACGGTTTTGATACCGACACCAACATTATCATTATCGCCGCGACCAACCGCCCTGACATTCTTGACCCGGCGCTCCTGCGCCCCGGTCGTTTCGATCGCCGCGTTACCCTTGACCGCCCCGATATGAAGGGTCGCGAAGCCATCTTAAAAGTTCACGTCAAAGGCAAGCCACTGGAACCCGCTGTAGATCTGAGCTCGATCGCACGTGGTACGCCTGGCTTCGTCGGCGCTGACCTGGAGAATCTCGTTAATGAAGGCGCGATCTTGGCAGCCCGCCGCAACAAAAAGTCGATCGGGCAGACCGATCTCGAAGAAGCGATCGAACGCGTGGTGATGGGACCAGAACGCAAGTCTCGTTTGATCTCGGAAGAAGAGAAGCGCATCATTGCCTATCATGAAGCCGGTCACGCAGTGGTGATGAACGCCATCCCTGAAGCGGATCCCGTTCAGAAGATCACCATCGTCGGCCGTGGACAGGCCGGTGGGCTCACCTGGTATCGCCCCGAGGATGATCGCATTCTGACCTCCCGCAAGAAGATGATTGCTTCACTTGCCGGTTTACTCGGCGGACGCGTTGCCGAAGAGATCGTCTTCGATGACATCACCTCTGGTGCATCCAGCGATATCGAGCGTGTCACGCAGATGGCGCGTACGATGGTCACCCGCCTGGGTATGTCCAGCGAATTGGGCTTGATGACCTACGGTCAAAAAGAGGAATTGATCTTCCTTGGGCGCGAGATCTCAGAGCAGCGCGATTATTCTGAAGCGGTTGCCGAACGGATTGATGGCGAGGTGCGCAAGCTCGTGGACGATGCCTACAAGCTGACCAAGAAGCTGCTCACCAAATATCGTGACCGTCTCGATGCGGTAGCGCAAAAGCTCCTCGAAGTGGAAACTCTAACCCGCGAAGAGTTCGAGTCCATCTTCCCGCCACCTTCTCCCAAGAAGAGTGGCACCCCGCAAATTATCGGGATGTAATGGACTATAGTGATAAGTAAAAAGTGGAGAGCCATCCGATTTCGGATGGCTCTCTTTTCGTGTGGTGACTTCTCACTTCTTCTATTTCTTGCAAGACTTAATTCACTGATTCCTTATGTTGTCTCACCAACTCACGCCGCAGGATCTTTCCAACGGTCGTTTTGGGCAGTTCGGTCCTGAATTCATAATGGGTCGGGACTTTGTACGGAGCTAGATGTTCCTTACAGTAGGCCTTGAGTTCTTCCACCGTGAGAGTCTCGCCGGGTTTGGTCACGATCCATGCCTTGACCGTCTCTCCGCGGTTTGGGTCAGGGATGCCGCCAACACCCACCTCCAGCACTTTCGGGTGCGAAGCGATCGCTTCCTCCACTTCACGCGGCCACACCTGGAATCCACCCGGTTTGATGAGTTCCTTCTTGCGGTCGACGATGTAAAAGTAGCCATCTTCATCCATGCGGGCGATATCGCCTGTGAACAGCCAGATTTTGCCATCCTTTAATTGTCGCAGTGAATTGGCTGTCTCAGTGGGCATGTTGTGATAGCCCTTCATCACCTGCGGACCATGAATGGCAATCTCGCCGATCTCGCCTTGTGGCAGTTCGGTCTCGCCGTCATCGAGGCTGATGATCTTCACTTCCACATCGGGAAGCGGCATGCCGATGGAGCCTGTCTTATTCACACCGAGCAGCGGATTGCAGTGCGTGGCTGTCGGCGCTTCTGAAAGTCCGTACCCTTCGAATACTTTCCCGCCGGTCAATTTTTCGAACTGCTCCTTGGTCTCGCGCATCAATGGGGCAGACCCGGAGATGCAAGCCTTGATGGAGGATAGATTGTATTTTCCAGCCTTCACATCGGGGTGATTGTTGATGCCGTTATACAACAACGGCACGCCGGGAAAAATCGTTGTCTTGTATTTGCTGATGTTTTCCAGCACGTCCTTCAGATCACGTGCATTGGGGATCATTACCATGCTTGCACCGTTCGACATGGCGAAGTTCATCCCCGCCACCATACCATAGACATGAAAGAGCGGAATTCCCATCAAGACAACTTCCTTACCTTCGTCCAGGTTGGGCATCCATGATTTGATTTGCAATGTGTTGGCGACTACGTTGCGGTGCATGGCCACGGCACCTTTGGGAACGCCGGTCGTCCCACCAGAATATTGGAATAACGCTGTATCGTCAGGCGAGATTTGAACGTTGGGACGAGCCGAGTTCTCATGTTTCTTGAGCAGATCTTTCATCCATACATCGCGGTTATCAAGACCATCAAGGTAATCCCCGCCTTTTTTTTCCTTCAACAATGTGAACAACAGACGGGTAAACGGTGGTAATGCCTCTTTGAGATTTGAAACAATGATCTTTTTGAGTTTCGACTTTTCACGGACCGTTGTCAATGTTCTGTAAAACCGAGTCAACGTGAACATGATCTCGATGTTCGCGTCGTTAACTGGCGTGAGCACTTCGTCAGGCGGGTACGTGGGATTGACCGCCACCACTACACAACCTGCCTTCAGGATGCCATAGTAGGCAATGACGAACTGCGGAACATTCGGCATGAATATCCCCACCCGGTCGCCCTTCTTCACACCCATCTCGACGAGAGCCGCTGCCATGTGATCGGTCAGCGCATTCATCTCCTTGTATGAAATGACCGCACCTTTAAAAATCGTACAGGCACGGTCAGGGTATTTCTTTGCCGCCTCCTCCAAAAAATGGAACAACGGGGCTTTCGGATATTCGATTGTGTTCGGAACCCCTCGATCATAATGCGCAAGCCACGGACGGTCGTTCATACAGCCTCCTCCTTCGCAATGATATTTCCAGTATATACAAGGAAGAATCAAAAGTCAACCAACCGATGGTTGTTATTTATTTCACTGATAAATCCTCTCCTGAATAAACGATTCAATGGAATCGATCACTCCCTCTTCAACACTGAACCATTGAATTGTTGGATCGGACTCCTTGAACCAATTCGCCTGCCTGCGGACAAACACACGTGTTGCGCGTCGGATCTCCGCCTTGGCCTGTTCCTCATTTAATTCGCCTTGGATAACCCGAATGCATTCCCGATACCCAATTGCAGACATCGTCGGAAGGGAGGGGGAATAGCCTTTCGCCAATAACCCTTTCACTTCATCCACGAATCCATTTTCGAACATCCTATCAATTCGTTTGTCGACGCGTTCGTATAACTCGGCACGCGCACGTATCAACCCGATCGTGATGAGATGATATGGCGATTGACCTTGTCCGCGCTGCTCAGAGAATTTCCGTCCTGTCGTCATAATGACTTCCAACGCGCGGATCGTTCGCCGATAATTTCGTGCATCAATCTTCTCGGCTGCCTTCGGGTCAAGGTTTTGAAGTCTGTCGTGTAGCCAATAAATCCCTCTTTCCTCTTTCTCTCTTTCCAACTCTGCCCGTAATTGCTCATCTGGCTGCACCTCTGGCGGATTCCAACCCTGTGTCACCGCGCGAACATACTGTCCTGTACCGCCGACGAGGAATGGAAGTTTCTTCCGGGCATGGATATTCGCAATGATCTCTGTCGCTTTCTGCTGGAAGACCGCCAGGCTCAAGATCTCATCTGGATCTGCAATATCAATTAAATGATGGGAAACACGTGCCATCTCTTCTTTGGTCGGTTTTGCTGTGCCAATATCCATGCCGCGATAAAAAAGACGCGAATCTGCCGAGACGATCTCGCCGTTCATTCGTTCGGCGAGCTGGATGGCAAGTTCCGTTTTGCCAACGGCAGTGGGTCCAACAATGAGGATGAGATGTGGTTTGGACATTATCAAATAGCGTTCTCAAAATGCGTGACCTTTGGCTCCGCCCCCTGTTTCCCCTCAACTGCAATCACGTCAATCTGCCAGTGGTCAATTCCATGTTCTGTTGCGTAATGCTCTGCGCAGGCAAGCATGTGTTCACGCTTTCGGGCTGTCACATTTTGCTCGGGGAAGAAGTTTTTGCTTGAGGTCAGTGTTTTCACTTCGACAAAAACCGTGGTATTGTCTTGTTGGGCGACGATATCGATCTCGCCATAAGGGGTGCGTACATTCCGGGCGAGGATCTGGTAGCCGCGTTGACTGAGATACATAGTGGCTGTCTCTTCGCCCCACCGTCCAACTGTCAGGTTATGTTTCATGCTTCAGGTCATTTAGTATTATTTTTGCAATCGCATCCGCTGAATTGGGATATCCCAAATTCTTGGATCTTATTTTCATTTCATCAATAACATTTCGATTTTCGCAAAGATAATTCAAGACTTTCACAACGTCTTCGGGCGTGTCGCCTTTGAAAGCGGCACCGTTTCTGGCGAGAAAGTCGGCATTGGCGCTCTCCTGCCCCGGGCCGGGTCGAGCCAGAATAATGCACATTCCAATTGCCAACGTTTCCGAAATGATCAATCCGCCGGGTTTTGTGATGATTATGTCGTTGGACATCATAAGTCTGGGCATATCCTGAACATATCCCAAAATACGAATGTTCAATCTTGAATTCTTTTGCTGTCGAGTCAGGTCTTTTTTTAATTGTTTTTGATTTCCTGTTACGATCGTCAACTCTACATTTTCAAGATTCTCTTCTTCTATGCGGCTTAATAGATCAGAGAAATAACTGTGGAGACCGGCATAACTGCCGCTTCGCATCCCTCCAGTAATAACCAATACCTTTATGGTTGGACTCGTTGGCTTTAAAAATTTGCTTTGATAAATGGGTTTGATCGGTATGCCGGTCACCTGAATGTCAGGGGAGTTTATTTCTCTAAACGATAACGTGTTTTTTAATTCTTCCGATGCCACAAAATATCTGTCAATATCCCTTGTAGGCCAAAGTGAATGTGCACCAAAATCAGTAATGACGCCATATACATTATTAATGAGGGAGCGCCTTTTCAATCCGCCTGCTAGAATGCAGGGGAGAACGTGGGTGGCTGTGACAGTCGCAACATTATATTTGGATAGCCGTTCAAGCAGAAAATCCTGCAGTAATCCCATATCTGAAAGCCATTGATATGAGTCGTAATCTGTCTTTCGCCTCCAGGCCAGATCGTAAATATCCGGCGCCAGGACGATCGAGACCGTTTGAAGGGCGTTGAGCACCTTCGGCAATATTTTATTTTTATCTGCAAATGGATCTTCCACCATCAATGGCAGATCCGGTTCCTCGCGTTGGATTGCATTTGCAAGAGATTCTGCTGCAATTTGGTGCCCGGACCCCACGGAGAGGTATAGGATGGACAAACCTTTTGGCGATGGGCTCATTTGTTAATCTTCTCTAGTAGTTTTTCGAGTATAGGTGAAAATTGAGGTAGGGAGAACTTGCTGGCCATGGTTGGGTAAAGTTCTACAAGTAGAAATACCACAAGCCTGATGCCAACGAAATTTTCCAGCCACGTTGGAAGAATTAATTTCGTTGGCAAAGACATTACTTGACCAAGCTGTGTGCTGATTGCCAATTGATAGAGTAAATTGCTTGTATCAGAGCTTGTTGGGAGGGGAAAAGACAGCATGTTGATGTATATGGCAGAAAAGTGATCGTGTATTTCGCCGATTTTGTGGTTGAGTTTGTTTGCAATGACTAATGAACTGAGAACGATGAAGATGACACCAGCAGTGAACAGGAGTTTGTATATCCATGAATATTTCTGTTTCCCTTCCCTTGTCATCATGACCAATGGACCAAGACTGATGATTAGCGATACTGTGATTTGAGTGATCACGATATCGTAAATCCAGCGTATACCATAAAAATCATCGATGTGAAACGGGATGGTGGGTAACCATCGCGATGAAAGAAAAGTGTATATTGCGAACCATTGAATGACCAGATTGAGCAGAGCCATGATCGCCATATACGCCATGGGAAAATCAATGAGAAAGGTTCGCGTGCGTCCAAAGAACCTGGGTTTACTAAACCAGATATTCGGCTTGTTGTTTTCGTACCTGATCCGTGTGGAGATGGAAATTCCGGCAGCTATCAGAACGATCAACCAGAACAAATACCTGCCCGAAATAGGTGCTAAGTACGTTTGTCCTACCCCGATTTCATCAAAGCCATTCTGGATATTTTTATATAGATCGTAAATATATAGATATCCGCCGGCAACCGGTCCCAGAACAAAAAATGGCCACAGGATTGACAGTGGGTCCTTGAGAAATTCCTTTACCCGTTGTTTTCTTCCGAATAGATAACTCAGTGTAAGATTGAGCACTATATCGAATAGTGCATATATTAACAAGAACACCCGCCAATCCAGCGGGTCAAGGATCGATATAAGAGGATCGTATATCATCTGCTGTCCCTTGATTTCATTTGTTTATGGTCAATCTTCCAAATACCGCGCGATGATCTGTCCCTTTGCCTCCATCAAGCCTTGATGTGTTTGGTGATTCGCCAAGTACATGGCATATGCCTTCAGCAAAGTTGCTTACAACAAAATCAACGGATTTTTTTTTGTAGAACAGCTGGGACGTAAAAAAAGGAGGATCGTTTTCGGCGATGCCGCTATGATATGTGAAGTCCCTGTTCCCCCAACCTGCTTTAAACAAGCGATGCCAGACCGTGACGCTTTCATCTTTATCCCTCCACGGATCTAGATTAAAGTCTCCAAGGAGAATAACCTTACTTTCCTGGATGAGAGCAGGGGTCGTCTCTGTTCCTGCAAATGCAGTTGAAATCATTTTTGCTCTGCAATTTGAATTTGTGCTCTGTGGGTGAAAATTAACTATGTCGAACGTTTGCCCGGAATATAATTTGATGGTGGCCGCTGAAACCGTAAACCCATTGTCACAGCCATCAATTTCCGGGCTTGTCCTTGCTGTGTTACATATTCTTCCGGTTTCACAACCGACGATTTCCCCTATATCTGTTTTTACAGCTATACACTCAAACTGATTTCTGGAATTACATATGATCGTATAGTTGTCGCCTACAAGCCTCCTGACCTGTGGGACCAACTGCTCATCCGAACATACTTTTTTGCTGCTTTGATATTTTGCTTTGCATTGCCACGGGGCCAGGACTTCCTGTAGGGCAATAATATCGGGGCTCAACAACTTGATGTTGTTTGCGATCCTTTCCTCGACATCTTTGTAGCAGAGTTTGTTCAGAACGTCTCTGCAGTTTAAGTTTAGATTACCAACATTTGCAGTCAGTATTGAATACGAATCTGTTGGATAATTCTGCGTATTTGGCATAATAAAAACTTGGTGGGATGGTAGGTTAATAATGATAATACCTGTTGCGAAAAGTATCGTCAAGAAGGTGATTTTTTTATACATTTTCATTCGTTGCTGGATATTGTGATGGCTTTATCCCTGTAGCATGTAGACTTGTAACCATCTTTCATTAATATGGATCCACATTGACTATGCTAAGGCAAGGATCGGTGAGTGTCAAGGTGATATTGGGCCCGTGATAAAATCGTGATATGTCCGTTAAATTGATCCTACGAAACAAGGAATATGAAGTGAAATCAGGTATGACGCTTCTCTCTGCTTTGCAAAAGATCGATGTCATCCCTGAGTCGGTCATTGCTACGCGTGATGGTGAGATGATCCTCGATGATGAGATCCTCAAGGACGGTGACATAGTGAAGTTGATCGCCGTGATCTCAGGAGGATAATGTCATTGCGATAGCGCAATCCTGTATTCTAAAGGTGATTGCTTCGGGCGGCTGCCCTCACAACGACAGGTGATATGTATGAAATGTAAAAAGTGTGGAGCAAAAGCCTCGGTCAACATGCGCCAACACAAGCTGGCGTTGTGCAAGGAACATTATCTCGAATGGATCCCTGAGCAGACCGAGCGCTTCATCAAAAAATATGAGATGTTCACGCACAACGAGAAGATCCTGGTGGCGGTATCGGGCGGCAAGGACTCGCTTGGATTGTGGGATATTCTCACTCGTTTGGGTTATCAGGCAGATGGGTTGTATCTTGGCTTGGGGATCGACGGCGGTATTGGCTATTCACACGAATCGCAACGTCTCGCCCAGAAATTTGCGGATGAACACAACCTCAAACTGCATATAGTGGATATCGAAAAGGAATATGGAAAGCCCATCCCGGTACTTTCAGAGATTTCCCATCGTGGACACGGTAAGCCGTGTGCTGTTTGTGGGTTGGCCAAACGCCACGAGATGAATCGCATCGCCCGGGACCTTGGGTACGATGTGCTTGCGACCGGCCATAATCTTGACGATGAGGCTGCTGTCCTCTTCGGAAATACGCTATCCTGGTCAAGTGAGTATTTGTTGCGTCAGGGACCTGTCCTCGCCGCGTCGGACGGATTGGCACGTAAGGTCAAGCCGTTATGTCGTTTCTATGAGCGCGAGATGACTGCTTACTGTCTCTTGCAGGGGATCGAATATATTTATGAAGAATGTCCGTTCGCAGATGGATCGCAGTCCATCTATTACAAGGAAGTGCTCAACCAACTGGAGACCACTCGTCCCAGTGCGAAGTTGATCTTTTACCTGAGCTTTCTCGAAGCCAGAAAACGTGGTGATCTGTTCATCGAACAGAACGCGAAGCGTGCCTTTCTGCATAGATGCCCGAAATGCGGACAACCCACATCGACAGACGACCTGTGCTCGTTTTGCCGTATGATCGAAAAGGCAAATTCAGTTTCGGTGCTCTAGCAAGAATTTGAGGGGGACAATGTGTTGTTCTTAGAATATCTGTGCTAAAATTGGCGCACTCCCGTACTCATCAAAAGGAGCTTTGTAGGTATGGTCATTTCTGTTGAAAATGCCGAAAATTATGTTTGGGGTGAACTCTCAGAAGGCTGGCACCTGCTCAAACGCGGTGATATGAGCGTGATTCAGGAACGCGTGCCGGCGGGTGGAGCAGAGATAATGCACTATCACAATGCCGCTCGCCAGTTCTTTTACATCCTGGAAGGACAGGGGAGCATGGTGTTTGAAGATCGGACAGTTGTATTGGAAAAAGGGCAGGGGCTGGAAATCCCTCCGCAGATGAAGCATCAATTTCAGAATCGATCCCATGCAGATGTACATTTTCTTGTGATTTCTGTCCCCTCGACACGTGGAGATCGGGTAAACATGTCAACATGAAGCAATATCGCTTTTTTGATCTGATCATGGCTGCTTTTGTGACAGTCCTTGTAGTGAGCAATATCGCCTCTTCGGCAAAGATCGTAGACTGGGGATTCGGACTATTTGGTGTGCCGATGGCGTTCGATGCCGGAACTTTGATGTTCCCGATTGCTTATATTTTCGGGGATGTTCTCACCGAAGTTTATGGATACAAACGCTCGCGGCGCGTCATTTGGATGGGGTTTGCCTGCCTTGCTCTAAGTGCAGTCATTTTTGGGATCGTCCGCGCGATGCCTGGGGAGTCCACCTGGCAGGGATATGCAGGGGACGATGCCTACAATGCGATCCTTGGCGGGATGAGCACAGGCGGGATTGTGCTGGCAAGTCTCGCAGGATACTGGACAGGTGAGTTTACAAACTCCTTCATTTTGGCAAAGATGAAAGTGTTGACGAATGGACGCTGGCTTTGGATGCGCACCATTGGCAGCACGATCTTTGGCGAACTCGTGGATACGGCCATGTTCGTAGTGGTGGCGTCTGTGTTTGGCGTTTTTCCGTGGAGTCTGTTTCTCACGTTGACGGTGACCAATTATCTTTTCAAATGTAGCGTAGAGGCATTAATGACGCCGGTGACCTATGTGATCGTAGGCACACTCAAGCGCGCTGAAAGCGAAGATTACTACGATCGTGATACAAACTTTAATCCATTTGCGGTGTGAGGTTTCATGATAACGATTTCCAATCAGATAGCTCGACGATTCGTCCTGGGCAAGCAGGGATTGTGGCCTGGCCGCCGCTGGAAGGGTAAAAAGGGGACAACACAGGCGATGCGGGAATGTGAGGCATTGCAGCTTGACCCGCTCAATATATTTGCACGCAGCCAGGATATTGTCTTACACAGCCGGGTATTGGAGTACAAGCCAGATTATCTTTACGATGTGGCATATAAAGAAAGGCAGTTCTTTGATTACGGCGGCTGGTTGGCGATGTATCCAATCTCTGAATTACCTTACTGGCGCAGGCATATGGAGAAGCGTGTTCGCGATGAATACGTCAAATATTTTGTGAAAGAGCATCAGGTGGTGCTGGATTTTGTTCGAGCGGAATTGCGTCGACGCGGCCCGCTGGGGAATCGGGATTTTGACGGGAAACGTCTTGAATTGCAGAGTTACCGTGGGCGCAAGGAAACTTCGGTGGCCTTGTTCGATATGTGGCTTTCGGGTGAGTTAATGATCCATCATCGCGATGGATTCGAACGTGTATATGACTTCCGTGAGAATATTGCCCCTAAAGAATATGATTACATTGCCACCGAGGAAGAAACAGAGGGATTCTTCGCACGCAAGTCGATTGCTTTTATGGGATTGAAGCGCGAAGGGAATATTCGGGCAGAGATGCGCGGGTACATGCGCGAGAATTATTCGATCGATGAGATGAAAAGAATGCTTGGGCGTTGGAAAGAGGCGGGGTTATACGAGACGGTCCAGGTCGAGGGAGGACGCGATACCTATCTCGTCCTAACGGAAGATGTTCCCGTGTTGGAAACGCTAGCGAAAGGGAGACTTCCCAAAGGATGGAATCCAAAAGATACGACTACATTGGATGAAGTGACATTTCTTTCACCATTGGATATCGTCAGTGCGCGTGGACGGGCAAAGCGGCTATTCGATTTTGAATACAAATGGGAAGTATATACGCCTGTGCACCAGCGGCGTTGGGGATATTATGTATTGCCGATCCTGTATGGGGATGATCTTGTGGCGCGGCTCGACCCGAAGCTCGACCGTTCGACAATGACTTTGGAGATCAAGGGCTTCTGGCTGGAAGATGGTGCGCCAATCCAGGATCCCAATTTTGCGGATGCATTCGCAAACGGTTTGTTGCGGTTCGCCAAATTTTTGCGTGCAAAGAAAGTTGTGACTCAGCCGATCCGGCCAGCTCGTTTACGAAAGCATATCGATGCTATGCTGCGTGGCTCTTTATAATCCCAACGCACTCGAGAAAATTCCAAGCAGTACGGCCATAACGATCGCGGCGATGATCGCTCCACATCCCCAGCCTGCGGAGACTCTCCACCCTTGACTGTTGGTGATGCCTGGCTCCAGTTTGCGAATATGACGGACAACCTGCCAGCCTGCGAACATACCGGTGAGGAACCAGGCGACGATCACAAAGAGCATGAACATCAGTAGGACGAGGATGATTGTCCCAATTGCTTCACCCAGTGCTGCGCCAAAGTATTGTCCCAGGCATTCTCCAAAACCAACGCTGCTGCAATCGGGGTTTGGACTGTTTACACTGATCGCTCCAATAGCGAGCATCACCGATGTGATCAACCCTGAAACGACCATGCCTAGAGGTCCGCTGATACCCCAAATGCGGATGGTGGGCGACATATGCTTCCATGTGATGGACGGGGCATTGGGTCGCAGGGCAAACATTGTAAACATACCGGCAAGCAACCCACCAATGAAGCCGCCCATGGTGCCGCTGATGAGGAACAAAATGAAATTAAGAATGTCATCGCTTCCCACTTTATTCTGACTGGCGACCAGAATGGCTAGGAAAATCGTGACGATGACCCAGAAGACGAGCCAGCCTAAACTCCATGCAAAGGCCCAGCCGGGGATCTTGCTGAAGACAACATCCAATCCTGGCAGCGTGGACGAACGAAGGAATGGACGATCGCCTGATTGTTTCACCGCACCCGCTTCGATCAGTCCATCGACAAGTTTTTGAAAATTATCTGTATAACTTCCAGAACGCAGGTCGAGTGTCTGAATTTCATGAACCAGTGAAGCAAACTCGCCGGTCCACGTTGCAGGTCGGTAAATCACAGGAAAGATCGTCTTGCCGAGTTCAAGAGCTTTGTTGACCTCTTCGCGCACATAGCGGGATTCCATTGCGTCGGGGGAGAGCACGAGGATGAATGCCCTGCAATCGCGGATTCCTTCCATGATCTCATCATGCCAGTTTTCTCCAGGCTGGATCGCAGATTGATCGAACCATACCCCTGCCACTTGCGCATCCAAATTGGCGGCGAGGCGGCTGACAAATTCCTGATCGCGGCGGGAATAGGAAATAAAGATTTCTTTGGTCATGGTTGGCAGTCTCTCTCGAATTGAGTGATATATTCATTATACAATTGATGTTAGGTCACGTTCCCAATATAGTTTATTGAATGGTGCGATTTGCCAATGAAGTGATTCAGGGTTGACAATTGTGATGGCAGGCGATTTATCTGATGTTGTGCAAAACCTTTGCAAAACATGGACGTTGTGGTAATATAGGGGAAGTAGGAGAAATACTAATCGATGTCGAACTTCGTTCATCTCAAATTCAATGACCCTGCACCAGATCTTATCTTGCAGGATGTCGAGGGCAAGCCTGTGCAACTTTCCTCTCTTTGGAAGAAACAGGTGCTTATCCTGGCGTTCACCCGTCACTTTGGCTGTCCGCAGTGTAAGGAGATGGTGGATCAACTGGCGACCGCCTCTCCTGTTATCAAAGCAAAAAACCTTGCTCTGGCAATTGTCACACAAGGTACACCCGATGAAGCTAAAATCTTTTGTGAGCAACGTGCGCCTGGAGTCCTGTGTCTCTCTGACCTGGGGCGCAAAGCCTATCAAGCGTATGGATTGGAACGTGCCAACATCTGGCAGACGTTCCTTTCATTAAATGTGTGGCGCTCGAACCGTCGCTTGTGGCGCGAGCGCGGCTGGAACACGGAACTCCCGCCCAAGGGTCAGGACGCGATGCAGATGGCGGGCACTTTCGTGATCGCCCCCGATGGACGTATTCGCCTCCCGTATTACTATGACGATATTGCCGATCACCCCTCTGTTGACTTGCTCCTGCATGGTGTGATGGGGATGGACTGGACTCAAACGTTTGATGGACCTGTAGCACCCAAATGAAAAACCTTTTCCTTGCCTTTTATCTTGCACTTAAGGAAGTGCTTCGCAATCGCGGGCGTTTCTTCCTGGTGAGCCTGGTGATCGCCCTGATCACGTTGCTCGTGTTGTTCATTGCCGCACTCGGGGAAGGCCTTGCCAACGGCAACCGCCAGTACATCGCCAACCTGGATGCGCAGTTGATCGTCTTCCTCGAGAAATCAGATTTCATCATCCCATCCTCGCGTCTGGAGACGAATGTGACTCGTTCGGTTCGTCGCGTCGAAGGTGTGGCGGATGCCGGTCCGATCTATACATCCAACACCCAGATCGTTTCTGTCGAAGAGCCGCTCAAAGTGTCGATGCTGGCCGCCGAGCCGGGACGCCCCGGGATGCCGCCCATCCTTGAAGGACGCGAGTTCCGCGGTGGTGAAGCACGCGAAACGGTGATTGATAAAAAT
This sequence comes from uncultured Anaerolinea sp., assembly GCA_964555335.1. GTDB lineage: Bacteria > Chloroflexota > Anaerolineae > Anaerolineales > Villigracilaceae > Defluviilinea. The sequence goes on along the minus strand of CAZKSG010000025.1, from coordinate 8,577 downwards.
GTCGCCATCCGCACGGGACTCAAGGTCGGTGATGAGATTGAAATCCGCTCCACGCAGGGAGTGGAGGATGAGTTCTTCAAGCTCAAAATCGTTGGCATGGTAGATGGGCAGTCGTATTCCTTCCAGCCAACAATCTTTGTTCCGCCTGCCACATGGGAAAAATATCGCCCTCAGTCTGAAGTAGACCTAAACAGTGACACGGCGTACCCGAACATCATTGCAGTGAAGGTGAGCGACCCTTCGCAGATCGATGTCGTCAAAGCGCGTTTGCTTGCTACGGTCCCGAACATTGAAGTGGCAGATATTGCTACCACGATCAATAATGTCCCTGGTTATTCTGCGCAGCAGGGCACGGTGCAAACACAAGGCTTCTTCACTCTGTTGATTGGTGTGCTGGTGATCGGTGGTTTCTTCCAGATCCAAATTTTGCAAAAGGTCCCCCAGATCGGCGTGCTGAAGGCCATCGGTTCTTCGAATGGCGTCGTCGGTTGGGCATCGGTTATTCAGATCATTGTGGTAACTGCTTTTGGCGTTGCCGTCGGCGGCTTGCTCACGTATATCTTCTCACTTGGGCTTCCTGCCACCATTCCCTTCGTATTCAACGGAGATCGTTCGTTGATCGCCATCGTTCTGCTTCTGTTCATCGGTCCGTTGGGTGGAATGGTTTCCATTATCTATGCAGTACGCATCGAGCCGCTCAAGGCGCTCAGATTAGGATAATGCGCCATGTCGAACATTGCTCTCGAAGTGAAAGACCTTGTCAAAACCTTCGCGTTGGATGGGACAACCATCAATGCTGTGGATCATGTTTCCTTTCAAGTGAGATCTGGTGAATTCGTCGCGCTGGTTGGACCGAGCGGATCAGGCAAAACGACCATGCTCTCCATTCTTGCCGCGTTGCTTTCCCCCACCAGTGGACAAGTCCTCATTGATGGACAGGATCTTGCGCGCATGAATGATAAACAGCGAGTAAAGTTGCGCCGCCAAAAGATCGGGTTCACCTTTCAGGCAAATAACTTGATTCCCTTTTTGACTGCCAGAGAAAATGTGGAATTCATGCTGCGCCTGAACGGACAGGCGAATAAGGAAGGACGCATCCGTTCTTCTGAGATCCTCTCCCGGCTTGGGTTGAGCGACCGGCTCGACAATCTCCCCGCGCAACTGTCTGGTGGTCAGCAGCAACGTGTCGCCATCGCGCGCGCGTTGATCCATAATCCTGCTGTGGTATTAGCCGATGAACCGACTGCCTCGCTGGATACCGAGCGTGCCTTTCAAGTTGTGGAAACGTTTTCCCATCTCATCCATGAGAACAACCGTGCCGGTATCATCGTTACACATGATCTGCGCATGTGCCAATATGTGGACCGCGTTCTGCAAATGCAGGATGGTAAATTGGTGCGAGTCTATGAGTCGAAAGATGAGATCATGGAACTCGCAACAGCGGTCAAACACTAAATGAAAGCATCCGGAGTCACATTGACTCCGGATGCTTTCATTTAGATGGGAACCCTTCAAGTCTGCTTTGATTTACTCAACCTCTTCTGGTATCAATTGTTCCACCTTCTTCGGTGCCGACATTTGCCTGGTTATATTAATGAAGATCACTGATCCGATAATGATCGCGGACGCGATGCCGATGCGGGCATTCAACTCTTCATTTGCCAACAACCAACCCAGGAACACCGCCACAACTGGATTCACGTATGCATATGTGGATGTCAACGATACTGGGGCATTATGCAATAGATACCCATATGACACAAACCCGATCAATGAACCAAAAGTAATGAGGTAGATCAACCCCCACCAGGAGTTGGCGGAGACATGCGAGAAACTAAAGCCACGCAGTTCACCGGTCAACACACTGACAACAAACAGGGACACCGAACCCGCCAACATCTGCATTCCAGTGGACATCAGAGATGACTTGGGCATATCCGCGCCACGTGCATAGATCGAGCCGAGTGACCACAGGAACGGGGCAGTCAACAACATGATCACACTGGCTGTATCAAGATGTTGTCCTGAGCCTGTGATCTCAGCAGGACCGATAAGAATGAAGACGCCACTGAAACCGATGATCAAACCCAAAATGGACTGCCAGTTGGGTTTGGTCCCACCAGCGCGCAAGGATTCGAACAGCACCAGCCAGAACGGAGAGGTGGAGATCACCAATGCTGCGATCCCGGATGGGATGTGTTTTTCCGCTAGCGCGACGAGTCCGTTGCCGCCGAGGAGCAGTAATGTTCCCACAATGGCAGTGGATTTCCAGTTGCCTGTGGTCGGCGAAGGATCGCCAGCCGCGCGTCGCCACAAAAAGAGAATGGCTCCCGAGATCAAAAAGCGGATCGATGCGTGCAGGAACGGAGGAATAGTCTCCACGGCGAAGCGGATGGCTAGATACGTGGAACCCCAGACGATATAAAGAGCGATCAATGCAACCCAGATTTTTGTTTTCATTCGTTTCCTTTTTTGTGTTTGCCACAGTATGTGGTTAATCACCAACAGTATTTATAAATTCTCTTGCCAGCAAGGCCTTCTTGCGCAAAGACCCATATCGGTAATTTCCAAACTCGCCGATTTTGCGGATCACGCGGTGACAGGGGATTAACACAGCGATGGGATTGTGCCCAACTGCCGAGCCAACCGCGCGGGAAGCACTGGGTTGACCGATGCGTTGGGCGAGTCCTTCGTAGGTTGTTACGGTCCCCGTTGGGATCTGTAGCAACGCCTCCCAAACCTTAAGCTGGAAATTGGTCCCGCGCAGATGGATATTGAGTGGTTTGATGCGGTCGCTATAACGCAAGTCAAAGATCGGTTCCACCAATTGCCCTGTCGCTCGGTAATCCTCGATCATTTTTGCCTCTTTCCAGGATGAGACAAGACCGTCGATCGCGTCACCTTCACTTGCCTGAACGAATCCAAGATGACAAATCCCACGCTCGGTCAGTCCGATCAGACATTTGCCAAACGGAGTTAAATGAATCCCGTAACGGATCGTCACCCCTTCGCCGCCTGTCTTGTATTCGCCGGGGGTGACCGCTTCGGTTGTCACGAAGAGGTCGTGTAGCCGTCCCAAGCTCGAAAGTCCGACTTGATGCGTGGTGTCGAGTAGATTTTCTGAGCGGCTGAGGAGATCCTTGGCACCTTCCTTGGTCAAAAATTGCAGAAAGCGCTTAGGGCTTACGCCTGCCCAGCGTGTGAACAGCCTCTGAAAATGGAACTCGCTCAGCCCAATATTGGACGCGACCTCTTCCAAACTTGGCTGTTCCTGGTAATGTTGTTCTAAATACAGGATCGCCTGTTCGATACGCTCGTAATCTTCTGAGCTTTGTTTGAACGGATTTTGAATGTTCATAGTCTCTCCTTCTAGACCATATTCTATGAACATCTCTTTCGTCTGCCGACCCGATTCTTGCTGTATTTCCCATCTCCTTATAGGAGAGAGTCCAGGGGTGAGGTCATAAGATCGATCAAAATAAAAAGCATGCCTTGAGACATGCCTTTAAAAATAGATGTTTCGTTTCTCCATTCCCTTATTAATGGCGGCGATTGTACACGCCTGGGAAAATTGCGTCAATAGAGGAGATGGTGTGGGCAGAAAAGCAGGTCACGTCTCAGACGTGACCTGCGCAGGATTCATTACTCTTCCCTTCGGTGTGCCTCTGCCATTTCGCCCATACTATGGAAACAAAAATCATAATGCGGCATCTCTCCAGGATTCATGGTCGCACCAAACCCTTCCTGTTCGTGACGCCGATAGATCCACGCGGATGCCAGTCCGTGCCGATTGGCGGGTGCATGATCGTGGAACATGCTCTCCGCTGTATGCAGGATATCCGATTTCTCAAAGCCACGGCTTTTTAACATACGCAGCAAATATTCGAAGTTTGCATCGGCCGGCTTGTAGCTTCCAATATCTTCGGCGGTGTAAACTGCGTCGAATTCCACACCAAGCCGCTGGTTGCTTGCAGCGAAGCTTTCATTATCCACATTCGAGAGAATGACCAGCTTGTAATGTTGTTTCAGATATCGCAGAGCGTTCGCCGTATCAGGGAATGCCGGCCATGTTTTGATGGAATTTCCATACATCATACACTCATCCCATCTCACAGAGATGTTCCATTCTTCGGCAAGCCTTCGATAGACGACCGCCAGTAGTTCGCGATAGCGTTTGGTGGGGGTTTGTCTCTGCTGGCTTGATTCGTTCCGGGCATGGGCCTCCAGGATCTCATTTCGAGTCAGCTTTTCTCCCAGTTTGCTGGTAAGTGGAGCCAGTGCATTGACCATGCCTGTTTCCCAATCGATAAGGGTGCCATAGCAGTCAAAAGTTAATACTTTGAAGTCTTTCAATTTCATGTTTCTCTCCTTCTCGGTTGTGTTATCTACAAGATTGTACCGTGACAGGAGAGGAATTATGCATTCAATGCTTGATCCAGATCCCAGAGAATATCTTCGATATCTTCCAACCCCACGCTCAGGCGGATGAAATCCGGGCTGACACCTGCAGCGATTTGTTCCTCTTCTGAAAGCTGCGAATGAGTTGTGCTGGCTGGATGAATTGCCATGGATTTTACGTCGCCCAGATTTGCTACGTGACTGAATAGTTGCAGGTTGTCGATGAAACGTGCTCCTCCTTCTTTTCCGCCTTTTACCCCAAAGCCCAGCATCGCTCCGGAGCCTTTAGGAAGATATTTTTTTGCTTTTTCGTGATCAGAATGATTTGCCAAACCGGAATATGTGACCCACTTAACTTTTGGATGACCTTCGAGAAATTCTGCGACTTGCTGCGCATTTTGGGTATGACAGTCCATTCGCAGTGATAACGTCTCAAGTCCCTGCAGGAACCACCAGGATGCAATGGGCTGTTGACACGTCCCGAAATCGCGCAAAATACCAGCTCGTGCTTTTGAAATGAAAGCTGCTGGACCAAAATCTTCTGCATAGATTACATTGTGATACGCCGGGTCTGGTTCTGTAAAATTTTTATATCGGCCGCTTTTGCTCCAGTTGAACTTGCCTTTGTCTACGATCACTCCCCCAATGGACGTTCCGTGTCCCCCGATAAATTTGGTTGTCGAATGCGTGATAATGTCGGCGCCCCATTCGAAGGGTCGACATAAGTAGGGCGTGGCAAAGGTGTTATCAATCATCAACGGGATGCTGAACTCTTTGGCGATGGCGGAGACTTCTTCGAACGGAAAAATGTTCACGAGTGGATTGCTGATCGTTTCCCCATAAATTATTTTTGTGTTGGGCTGGATCGCGCGTCTGAAATTCTCCGGGTCTTTCGGATCGACCAGCGTAACGTTGATGCCGATCTTTGGGAATGTATATTTGAACTGTGTGATTGTCCCGCCATACAACGTGGACGATGCGACGATATGATCGCCCGCTTCGCAGATCGTGAGAATGGCAGTCATCTGCGCTGCATGACCCGAACTGGTTTCCACCGCACCAACGCCACCCTCCAGACTCGCCATGCGCTGCTCAAAGACGCTCGTTGTTGGGTTGGAGATGCGCGTGTAAATGTGCCCTGTCTCTTGCAAGGCAAAGAGACGCGCAGCACGCTCCGTGCTTTGAAGATCGTAGGCAGATGTCTGATAGATTGGTACCGCCCGACTTCCCGTAGCCGGATCAGGTTCATAACCAGCGTGCAATTGACGAGTGGTGAAACCAAATTTGCGAGAGTTCTTCATGGTGTTTACTGCCTGGGTATTGTCTTGACCGGAATCTCATTTGGGTCAAATGCAGTAGCTTGATAGACGTAATAATTCAACCAGTTGGAATACAACAAGTTGGCATGCCCGCGCCAGCGGACGTCCGGAGTCCTGGTCGGGTCGTCGTTCGGATAATAATTCTTCGGGATGTGGATGGGAAGTCCCTTATTGATATCGCGGTCGTATTCGCCTTTGAGCGTGAACGGATCATACTCCGAGTGACCCGTGACGAAGATATGACGTCCATCCTTCGAGCCGACGATGTAAACGCCCGCCTCATCTGACTGAGCCAGAAGCTGTATCTCATTAACCCTGGCAACATCTTCGCTGCGAATCTCGGTGTGACGGGAGTGCGGGGCAAAGAAAATATCGTCAAACCCACGCAGCAGATTCTCAGTTCTCGAGAGGATGCGATGCTCAAAAACTCCGAACATCTTGCGCGGCAGATCGTATTTTGGAATCCCGTAACGATGATACAGCGCCGCCTGCGCTCCCCAACAAATATAGAAATTGGATTCCACGTTTGTTTCCGCCCAATCCAAAACCTGAGTCAGTTCCTTCCAATAATCCACCTCTTCAAATGGCATCTGCTCCACAGGCGCGCCGGTGATGATCAGTCCATCGAATTTTTCGTTGCGAATATCGTTGAATGTGACGTAATGGTTGAGCAGATGATCCGCATCTGTGTTTTTGGATTCGTACGTGGCTGTGTGAAGTAGCGTGATCTCGACCTGCAACGCGGAATTGGAAAGCAGACGCAATAATTGAGTTTCGGTCGCGATCTTGGTCGGCATGAGATTTAGGATCGCGACCCGCAACGCGCGGATATCCTGATGCAGCGCGCGGTCTTCGTCCATGATGAAGACATTCTCAGTTTCAAGCGTGGCACGTGCCGGTAGGGTGGTGGGTATTTTTACGGGCATGGGAGTCCAATTCAGGAGTTTGAATGATGAATGATGAATAGTTACGAAATGCGGTTTTTCTTCGCTGTTTTTACCGATGACACGAAGATTGCCGTGAGTTCATCGGTCTCTTTTTGTAGATCGAGTAGCCTGTCGGCAGGTACGATTTTGCTTTCTCCAAGCAGTTCAAGCCAGTATCCGGTTTCATCCAGCTCCTGCAAACTGCCTTCCATCTTGTTGACAAAATCTGCTGGCGACTTTGCACTACAGGCTTCTCGATATTGTGCTCCAACTGACGTTCCGCTGCGCAAAATCTGTTTTCCGATCACCTGCGCTTCACCGCTTTTTGGCAATGCTTGGAAAAGCTTGATAATCCGTAATGCGTAAGTCTTTGTGCGGACTTTGAGATCAGTTGGATCGTGCGGCATAGTTATTTCCTTGTTGCTACTTGGTTCTTCAATTCATCATTCATCACTCTACATTCATCATTTATGCATTTAGCGCCTGATCCAGATCCCACAGGATATCGTCAATATCCTCCAGACCAATGGACAAGCGGACGAAACCGGGGCTGACACCGGCAGAGACTTGCTGTTCTTCGGAAAGTTGACTGTGCGTTGTCGTGGCAGGATGGATCGCCAGGCTGCGCGCGTCGCCAACGTTGGCAAGATGGCTGAACAGTTGCAGGCTATCAATGAATTTTTTGCCTGCTTCTGCTCCGCCCTTGATGCCGAAGCCGAGAATGGCGCCGGCGCCCTTCGGCAAATATCGTTGGGCACGTTCGTAATCGGGATGGCTCTTCAAGCCAGGATACTTCACCCAACTAACTTTGGGATGATCTTCAAGATATTCAGCGACAGCTTGTGCGTTTTGCACATGGCGTTCCATGCGGATGCTCAGTGTCTCGATGCCTTGAATCGTCTGCCACGAATTGAATGGCGATTGGCACGCGCCGATGTCACGCAATACATGCACGCGCGCCTTGATCGCAAACGGCGGAAGCCCTACACTGTTGAGCGTAGAATATACCAAGCCGTGATACGAGGGATCAGGTGTGTTGAAATTTTCGAACTTGCCATTTCCCCAATCGTAATTGCCACCATCCACGATAATCCCGCCGATGGATGTGCCATGTCCGCCAATGAATTTGGTGGTGGAGTGGGTGATCACATGCGCACCCCATTCGAACGGACGGAAGAGATATGGCGTGGCGAAGGTGTTGTCGATGAACAAAACCAGTTTATGTTTCTTCGCAATTTCAGCCACTTCCTCAAAGGGGAACACTGCGATATCCGGATTCCCCAATGTTTCGCCGTAGAGAATCTTGGTGTTGGGTTTGATCGCCGCTTCAAAATTCTTTGGGTCACTTGGGTCAACGAATGTGACATCGATCCCCAGCTTGGGCAATGTGTAAGCGAACTGGTTGTAGGTGCCACCGTACAAGCGCGACGATGAAACGATATGGTCGCCTGCATTGCATAATGTGAAAATAGCCTGTGCCTGCGCAGCATGACCCGAGCTGGAAGCCAGTGCAGCCACACCCCCTTCCAGTGCCGCGATGCGCTGTTCAAGCACATCGGTAGTGGGATTCATCAGGCGTGTATAAATATTTCCCAACTCTTTGAGCGCGAACAAGTTTGCAGCATGTTCCGTATTCTTGAACTGATAACTGGTGGTCTGATACAGCGGAACCGCGCGACTTCCTGTGGTGGGATCGGGTGAATAGCCCGCGTGTAACTGGCGGGTGGCGAAACCTAACTGACGTCCTTGGATTGTTGTAGCCATTAGCAAAACTCCTCTTGTTTATAAAATTTACCCGCCCTTCAGAAGAGAAATCTTTTGTCTTATATTGTCACCCTGAGTGACACCGCACTTCACCAAACGGAGTGCGGTGCAAGTGAACGAAGGGTCTCTACGATGGTCTCAGAGATTCTTCGCTGCGCTCAGAATGACAG